>CAYGZA010000034.1:0-30981 GCA_964354135.1 uncultured Planctomycetaceae bacterium | reverse complement strand
CGCAGAGCACGACCGCCGCCGTGCGCCAGTAGGAGATGAACGTGAACATCACGCTGCTGACGACGATCACCTGGATCGGCCGGCGGAGACGGTCGACGAGGTCCTTGGCAGAGTCGCCAGAAGAACTAGACATATCGCCTTCGCACCATCGAGCGCTACGACCCCGGGGGCACTTCGTCAGCGCATCGGACGCGAAGGCCCTTTCAAACATGGTCAAGGCCCGGCCTTGACCTGCCGACGGGGTTAGCTGACGGGCTAGGGTTTGAAAGTACCCCGGTCCGCAAAACGGACCTGCGCCCCGGAGCCGGTTGGCGGCGGCTCAGTGGGTCCCCCGTTCCCGCGCCCAGGCTGGATGCAGGATTAGGCGGCAATAGGGTGCAATTCTCGCCGCAGCGGGCGATTCCATCAAGGGGAGGCCCTCCCTCAGGGGACTCGGCGAATCGCGCCTGCGGTCAACGCAGACGATCTAAAGCTTCTCTTGCCAATCACTTGCGCCGACGGATGTCGATGTAGACCGCCGCCAGGATCACCAGGCCCTTGATGATGTCCTGGTACGAATGGTGGACTTCGGCCTGGTTCAATCCCTTGTTGACAATCCCGATGATGATCGCTCCCAGGAGCGTGCCGGCCATGGTGCCGACCCCGCCGTTGAAACTCGTCCCGCCGACCACTGCCGCCGCGATGGCGTTCAATTCGTAGCCCCGCCCGGAGTCCGGCCGGGCGGAATAGAGCTGGGAGGTGTGAATCAGGCCGGCGAGCCCCGCCAAGAGCGAGCAGATCACGTACACCGCGATCTGGCGCCGGGCCACGGGAATGCCGGTGTAGCGGGCCGCCTCGCGGTTGCCGCCGATGGCGTAGAGGTGCTGGCCGAACCGCGTGCGGTGCAAGAGGAGCATGGCCAAGAGGAAGATTGCGCCCATCACGATCACCGGGTACGGGATCCTGTCGAACAGGCGGTCTCTGCCGAGGGCAAGGAAGACATCCTCGTGGGCCGGGATGCGCATGGGACGACCCTCGTTGAAGCGGAGGGCGGCCCCACGGGCGATGAGCATCGTGCCGAGCGTGACGATGAACGGCGGCATTTTCGTCTTGGCCGCGCACAGGCCGTTGAACGCGCCGAACAATCCCGCCACCGCGATGCCGGCCGACGTCGCCAGCACCAACCGCACCGCACTCTGCGTCTCCGGTTGGCCCAGCCCCAGCAGATAGACCGTAGTCGTTCCCGCCAGGGTCAGGACGTATCCCACGGAAAGATCGATCCCTCCGATCAGGATCGTCAGCGTCATCCCAAAGGCGAGGATCGCGTTGACCGAGATCTGCTGGGCCAGATTGATCTGGTTGTCGACGTCCCAGAACTCGGGGACCCCGTGCCAATAGTGGAGCCCGTCCCACCAAGGGTACGGAAACCCGAAGCGGAACACCAGTTGCAGAACCACGACGGCAATCAGCAGGGGAAGGAGTTGCCTAGCCAGTTTCATCGGTCCGGGCTCCTGTCAGGTGCACCATGACGGCTTCGGGGGTCAGCGCGCCGGCGGCATCCGTCCGGACGATCCGCCCGTCCCGGTAGAGCGCGATGCGGTGCGAGGTCTGCATCACCTCGGAAAGGTCCGAGGAAATCAGGAGCACCGCCATTCCCGACTCCACCAGCGACCCGACGAGGTCGAACATCTCCTCGCGGGCGCCGACGTCGACGCCGCGGGTCGGCTCGTCGAGCAGCAGGATCTTGGGCCGCTCTCGCATCCAGCGGGCCACCAGGGTCTTTTGCTGGTTCCCGCCGGAAAGGACGCTCACCGGGTGTTCGGGATCCGCCGTGCGGATGCGGAAGTCCCGGATCGCCCCGTCCACGATCTCGCGCCGGCGCCGCCAATCCGGCAGGCAGGCGGTGATCCAGCGATCGACCCACGGCAGGGCGAGATTGAAGCCCAGGGACTGGATCATCACCAGCCCTTCGCGCTGGCGGTCCTCGGGCACGAGCACGATGCCGCAAGCCAAAGCGTCGCGCGGCCTCCGGAGCGAGACCGGGCGGCCGTCCACGAGAATCCGACCCCGCCGGACCGGATCGATCCCGAACAACGTGCGGGCAAGCTCCGTGCGTCCCGAGCCCACCAACCCGGCAATCCCGAGGATCTCGCCGTAGCGGAGCGCGAAACTCACGCCGAACGTCTTCGGCCCCCAGAGGTCCCGGACCTCCAGGGCCACCTCGCCCGGCCGGCTGCCGGGGCGATGGAAATGCTCCTTGATGTCCCGGCCCACCATCCAGCGGATGAGTTCCCCCTGGTTCACGCCGGCGGCCGGCTGCGTGCCGATCGACCGCCCGTCGCGGAGCACGGTGATGCGGTCGGCCAGCCGCAGCACTTCCTCCAGCCGATGGGAGATGTAGATGATTCCCACCCCTTGCGACCGCAAGCGGCGGAGCGTGGCGAAGAGGGCCTCGGCCTCCGACTCCGAGAGAGCCGAGGTCGGCTCGTCGAGCACCAGGATCCGCGCTTGGGCCGACAAGGCCCGGGCGATCTCCACCAACTGCTGCTCGGCGACGCTGAGATCGGCCACCCTGCGGCCCACGTCGCGGATTTCCTCCAAGCCGAGCGTGGAGATCAGGGCTGCGGCGTCATCGTGCATCTTGCGCCGGCGCAGCCACCCCAGGCGCTCCGGCTCGCGGCCGAGGTAAACGTTTTCGGCCACCGAGAGGTTCGGCGCCAGCGACAACTCCTGGTGGATGATGCGGACGCCGTGGCGGTCGGCGTCGGCCACGCTGCGGATGCTCACCCGGCGGCCGTCGATGGCAATCGTGCCGAGATCGGGGACGTGGATGCCGCCGAGGACCTTGATGAGCGTGGATTTGCCCGCCCCGTTTTCGCCCAGCAGGGCGTGGATCTCGCCGCGCCGGAGCTCGAAGTCCACCCGGTCCAGGGCCGTGACCCCGGTGAAGCGCTTCGTCACGCCGCGAAAGGCCAGAAGCGGCGCCTGACTCGGAGGGGCATCGGCCATCGCTTCATTCCTTGGCTTTCAGGAACGAATCGGCGCCGGCCTTGTCGATGAGTTCCACGCGGACCGTGACTTCCTGCTTGACCGGTTTGCCTTCGAGGTGCTCGTAGAGCTTCTCCGCGGCGATGCGGCCGATTTCCCTGGGGAATTGCGCCGACGTGGAGAGAAGCCTGCCGGCCTTGACCGCCTCGACGCCTTCCTGCGAGCCGTCCACGGTCACGATCGTCACGTCCTTGAGCCGGTCGGCCGCCTCCAGGGCAGAGACGGCTCCCAGGGCGCTCGGGTCGTTGATGGCAAAGACGGCGTTGACCTGGGGGAACCGCTGGATCAGGTCCTGCACGACGGGCCGGGCCCCGTCGGTGGTCCCTTTGCCCTCTTGAGTCGTGAGGACCTTCATCTCGTCGGGATACTTGTCGATGACTTCCCTGAACCCGGCGACGCGGTCCAGGCACGCCTTGTTGAGCGAGTGGTGCAGGATGATGATGTTGGCCGGCCGGCGGGCCTTGAGCAATGCCTCTGCCGCAAGGCGCCCGGCCTTCACGTTGTCCGAGGCCACCGTACACAGCGCCAGGTCCTTGTCCTTGGCGGGGGCATCCACCACGATGCAGGGAACGCCCTTCTCCTTGGCCTTCAGCAGGCTCCCGCGGATCCCTTCCCAATCCACCGGATTGACGAAGATCCCCGCCGCCCCGCGGTGGATCATGTCGGAGATGTCGTTCAGTTGCTTCAGATCGTCCCACTGGGCGTCGAGCGTCACCAGGCGGTCGCCGTGGGCCTGGATCACTTCCTGGAGTCCGTCGTTCAGATCGACGAAGAACGGATTGTCCATCGTCTGGAAGGTGACCGCCAGCAGCCGGCCCCGCTCCTGCTTCTGACAACCGGCCGCCAAGGCCAATACGCCAACCGCTGCCAAAACAGCCAACTTGCGGTTCACAACTTCTCTCCTCGATCACGCGGGACGGCAAGGCCCCTGCCGACCCGTGGGAAGTTTGCGCCCCTATGCCTCAGCGGCTTTACGTCCTGCGCTACGCATGCAACAAACGGCGCGCTGCCCATTCGACCTTCACAGGTGTTCCAGAAGCTTGTCGTAGTCGGCGTGCGTCCCAATCCAGAACCAAGTCACCGTCTGGCCGTCGAGAACTCCTGCAGCGCGATAGCCGATCCCGACGCGGGCGGAGTAGGTCGGCGGGTCCCCATGTACCTGCTTGAAGTGGAGCCCGGGGTGAGCTGCGTTCTGCCGAAACAGCCGATAGGCTCCTCGGGCTTGACGCTGGACATGCGCCGGCAGCGCCGCGAACCGCTCCCGGAACCCTCGTGTCGTCCGAGAATTCATAGGCGGTCCGGATCCAGTTCCTCGGTGAGCCCGGCGCGGTGTTCTGCGAGGGCCTCCCGAGCGAGGCGTGCCAGCTTGTCGGAAGAGGCGGCGATGGCGCGGTCAAACTCGTCCTCCTCCGCCAACTCGGCCAACAACCGGGAAGCCAGGACGTCTTGCTCCGCCGGCGGTAACGCCGCAGCCTTCGCGAAGGCCTCTTGAAGAAGGGAAGTCACGGGAGAGTCTCCTTTCGGTGAATTCTACCACCCTACCGACGGCAAGTTCAAGCCTGCGTGCCAAGGCAAGTGCAGTAACAGACTGCAACCTTGGGTGGCATGCCGTCACGTGGCGCAGCCGCGGGTCGGCATGTATTCCAGGGAACCACGCCTACCCGACGCTGCGCGTTGTGAGGGCGTGCCACCCAATCTATCAGGTCTTGCCATGAGGGACTAATCCGCCCTGCAACACACACCGGTGCATCTGGTCAAAACACCGCATGTTCCGTGCGGGCGATGATCTCGTCCTGGAGGTCGCGCGCGAGGTCGCAGAAGTAGTCGCTGTAGCCCGCCACGCGGACGATCAAGTCGCGGTGGGCTTCCGGCGCGGCCTGGGCCTCGCGGAGCGTCTCGGCGCGGACCACGTTGAACTGCACGTGGTGGCCGTCCATCTTGAAGTAGCTGCGGACGAGGTGGGCCAGCTTGTCGATGCCGTTGTCGTCGTCCAGGAGCGAGGGCGCGAACTTCATGTTCAAGAGCGTGCCCCCGGTCTTCACGTGGTCCATCTTGGCGGCCGACTTGATCACGGCGGTCGGCCCCCGGCGGTCCGCCCCCTGCACCGGCGAGATCCCCTCGGAAACGGGCAGACCCGCCTTGCGGCCGTCAGGCATGGCCCCGGTCACCGAGCCGAAGTAGACGTGGCAGGTGGTCGGCAGCATCTCGACGCGGTAGCAGCCGCCCTTCGAGTTGGGCCGACCGTCGACTTCCTCGAAGAGGGCGTTGAACACCCGGACCATAAGTCCGTCGGCGTCATCGTCGTCGTTGCCGTACTTGTGGGTGCGGTTGACCAGCCAGTGACGGAGCTTCTCGTTCCCGACGAAATCGGCGTCCAACGCCCGGACCAGGTCCCCCAGCGGCATCATCTCTTCCTCGAAGACGAACTGCTCGAGCGCGGCCAGGCAATCGGTGAGGCTGCCGATGCCGACGAACTGGATGTAGGAATTGTTGTAGCGTGCCCCGCCGGCGTTGTAGTCCTTCCCCTTCTTGGTGCAGTCGTCGGTAATGACGGAGAGGAACGGGGCCGGCATCATCGCGGCATACATCTGCTCGATGAGCTGGTTCCCCTGGAGCTTGATCTCGATGAAGTGGTGCAACTGGCGGCGGAAGGCAGCGAAGAGATCGTCGAACGTGGCGAAGCTCTCGGGGCTGCCGGTGCGGAGCCCAAGCTGCTTGCCCGTGCGCGGATCGACGCCGTCGTGCAGCGCCAGCTCCAGCACCTTCACGAGGTTGAAGTAGCCGGTGAGGATGTACGCCTCTTTGCCGAAGGCCCCGGTCTCGACGCAGCCGCTGCACCCGCCGGCCCGCGCGTCCTCCAGCGACTTTCCTTGACGAAGCTGTTCCTGGACTACGGCGTCGGTATTGAAGATCGAGGGGAACCCGTAGCCCTTGCGCACGACGCGGAGCGCGTGCTTCAGGAGCACCTCGGGGGTCTTGCGCGAGAGCTGCAGGTTGCTGCTGGGCTGCAAGAGGTGCATCTTGTCGATGACGTCCAGCAGGAGATGGGAAATCTCGTTGGAGCCGTCCGAGCCGTCGGCCAACAGGCCGCCGAGGTTGATGTTGGCGAAGTCCGTGTAGGTGCCGCTCTCGGCCGCGGTCACGCCGACCTTAGGCGGCGCAGGGTGATTGTTGAACTTGACGAAGAACGCCTCCACCAGCTCCCGCGCCTTCTCGGGCGTGAGCGTCCCGTCGGCAAGCCCTTTGCGGTAAAACGGCAGCAGGTGCTGGTCCAGGTGCCCCGGATTGAACGAGTCCCAGCCGTTGAGCTCCGTGATCACCGCCAGGTGGCAGAACCAGTAATACTGGAGTGCCTCGTGGAAATCCCGCGGGGCGTGGGCCGGCACGTGCGTGCAAACGTCGGCGATCTTCTCCAGTTCCGCCTTCCGGGCCGGATTCGGCTCCCGCGCGGCAAGCTCGCTGGCCAGCTTCGCGTGACGCCGCGCGAAGAGGATCACCGTGTCGCAGGCAATGAGCATGGCCAGGAGCTGCTCGTGCTTCGCGTAGGCCTCGGGATCGCCGAGCCAGTCGAGGGCGTGGATGGCGCCGGCGATGTCGTCCTTGAAGTCGAGCATTCCCTTGCGGTAAACCTTGTCGTCCAGCACGGTGTGGCCGGGGGCCCGTTGCTCCATGAACTCGGTGAAGATGCCGGCGTCGTAGGCCGCCCGCCACCGCCCGGAAACCGCCTGGAAGATCTTGTCCCGCATGTTGCGGTCGCGCCAGTAGGGGATGATCTTCTCCTCGTAGACCTTGAAGCACTCCTCGGAAACGGCGTAGCTCGTCTTGGGCCGCGAGTTCAGGATGCGGAGGTCTTCCAGGCTGTGGCAGGTCAGCTCCGGATAGGTGGGCGTTGCCTTCGGTCGGGGACCGCGCTCGCCCACGATCAGCTCCTCCTCGCCCAGGGAGATCGTCTTGTGCTCGCAAAGGTAATGGAACGAGCGGGCCCGCATCACGGGGACCGAGTACTTCCCTTCGTTGGCCTGATAGAAATCCGTGAGCAGGCCGGCTCGCTCGTGGGAAATGCTGGGCGGGGTATCGAGGCTCGCCCGCCGCAACCTGGCCGTTCTCTCGTTCATCGCACTAGCCACCTGTTTGGATCTTCAGGCCGAAGGCCCGGAACGTGTCGGCCGCGTGCTCCATGGTTTCCGCCGAAGGCGGAGCGGCCTCGCCCCCGCGGCTCGGCTTGCCCAGGCTCCTCCACTTCCGGACACCCGCCTTGTGATAGGGCAGGAGACTCACCTGCCGCACTCCGGCAATCGAAGCGGCGAAGCGGGCCGTGGCCTCCAGTTGTTCCGGATCGTCGTTGAACCCCGGAACGACCGGCACGCGGATCCAGATGTTCCCGTGTACCCGTCCCAGGGCTTGGAGGTTTTCCAGGATCATCGCGTTGGAGACGCCGGTACACTGCCGGTGCCGGGCGTCGTCGATCACCTTGAGGTCGTAGAGGAAGAGGTCCGTCAGCCGCGCCACCGCCGCCAGCTCCTCCCAGGGGGCGAAACCCGAGGTATCGACCGCCGTGTGGATCCCCTCCCCGCGGCACGCCGCCAGAAGCCCCCGGAGGAACTCCGGCTGCACGAGCGGCTCGCCGCCGGAAAAGGTCGCGCCGCCGCCGGACTGGTCGTAGAAGATCCGGTCCTTGAGGACCTCCGCGAGCACCTCGGCGACGGTCGTGCGGCGCCCGGCCATTTGCCGGGCCTCGGTCGGGCAGGCCGCCACGCACGCCCCACAGCGGATACAGGTTGCCCCATCCTCGCGCTCCTTCCCGTTGCCCGCCGCGGTGCTCGATTGCGGGCACACCGCCCGGCACTCGCCGCAGCGGATGCAGCGGCCTTCGATCACCGTGACCTCCGGCTCGGCGGACTGGCTCTCGGGATTATGGCACCACCAGCACGCCAGCGGGCAGCCCTTGAGGAAGACCGTGGTGCGGACGCCCGGCCCGTCCTGGATCGAGTACTTCTGGATGTTGAAGACCAGGCCGCTTTCCATCGAATGTCGTAGGTCCAGTCATCCAAGCCGATTCGGCGGTTCGAGCAACGAAGAAGAGGAACTCGTACTCCCCCGAAATGGCCGACTTGTCGCCACGTCTCGGACGCGGCGCACCGTTCCACCGGATGAACCCTATTTAAGCTAAGATACCGATGCTCCTTGCGACGGTCAATTCTGCTTGAGAGGGGCGGCCTGTCCTCGCCCCGGATGCTCCCGGCGGCGGCTTTCTGGCCAACCGCTTCCCGCCGGGCTACACTTACGGCATTCCGGCCTCAACTTTCACAAACACAATGGGCATCCTATGAGAATCGCCTCGATCGCAATCGGCATGACGGCAACGTGGTTTCTCTCTGCCGGCTCTTCCACCGGCCTCGGCCAGGAAGAAGACGCGAAGCTCACCGCGTGTTTCCGCCAGTACCTCGAAGAAGGCTTCCGGCAGCGGCCCACGGCGGCCACCGGGCTCGGCGACCATCGCTTCGATCATCTCCTCGATGATCTCTCGCCCAAGGCCCGCGCCGCTTGGGCCGAGCACGACCGCAAGACCTTGGCGGATCTGCCCAAGCAGGTGGATTACCAGAAGCTCTCCCGCGCGGGCAAGATCGACTTCGATATCTTCCGCCACGAGCTGGCCAAGTCGCTCTGGCTCGACGAGAACACCAAGCCGTTCGAGGAGGACCCCCGGGTCTATGGCGGCTACATCAACGACGGCGTCTACCTCCTCTTGACCCAGTCCACGCTCCCCAAGCAGACCAACGTCGCCAACTCGATCGCCCGCACGAAACAGATCCCGAAGGTGGTTGCCGCGGCGCGGGAGAACCTCGCCAATCCCCCCCAGGTCGTCACCGAGACGGCGATCCGGCAAAACCGCGGGGCGATCGCCTTCTACGAGCGGGACATCTTCGAGATCGTCGGCCGGACGCCGCAAGCCGACGCCTTGAAAGCGGCGGCCGGGCCCGTGGTCGCTTGCCTCAAGGAGCACCAGCAATTCCTTGAGAAGGACCTGCTGCCGCGGGCGAAAGGCGAGTGGCGGCTCGGCAAGGAGAAGTTCACCCGAAAGCTGGAATTGGTGCTCGACGCCGGCCTGACCGCCGAGCAGGTGCTCGCGATGGCCGAGTCGGAGTGGGACCGCGTCCAGCGGGAGATGTACGTGATTGCCCGGCAGCTCTGGGGCCGCTACTTCCCCAGGAAGCCGCTCCCGCCGGACGACGCGGAGGGCCGCCACGCGACGATCGCGCAAGTGCTCGGCGCCGTGGCCCACGAACATGGCAAGCCGGAGGACCTGACTCGCGACGCCCGGACGACCGTGGCCGAGATCACGCGGTTCATTCGCGAGCGCGGCATCCTCCGGCTGCCGGAGCCCGACCGCTGCCAGGTGATCGAGATGCCGGAATTCCAGCGGGGCAATGCGACGGCCTACCTGAATTCCGCGCCGCCTTTGGACCCGAACGCGGCGAGCATCTACGCCGTGAGCCCGCCGCCCAAGGACTGGGACGCAAAGCGCGTCCAGAGCCTGCTGGAAGAGTACAACCGGCACATGCTCCAGATCCTGACCATCCACGAGGCCTACCCGGGGCACTACGTGCAGCTTGAGTACGCCAATCGCAATCCGTCGCTGGTCCGGCGCGTGCTGGGCTCCGGGGTGTACATCGAAGGCTGGGCGGTCTACACCGAGCAGATGATGCTCGACCAGGGCTACGGCCAGGGCGACCTGGCACTCCGCCTCACGCAGCTCAAGTTCTACCTGCGGGCCGTGGCCAACGCGATCCTCGACCACAACATGCACTGCGCCCAAATGACGGACGAGGAGGCCCTGGACTTCCTCACCCGCCGGGCCTTCCAGTCCGAGGGCGAGGCGCGGCTGAAGATCATCCGCGCGAAGCAGACTTCGTGCCAGCTTTCGACCTATTTCGTCGGCCGGATGGCCATGTACCACCTCCGTCAGGAGGTCGAGCGCGAGCTGGGCGAGAAGTTCGACCTGGGCCGCTACCACGAGGCGGTCCTGGAGCAGGGCTCCGTCCCCGTCAAGCACTTGCCGGAGCTGGTGCGCCAGCGCCTGCGCGAGCCGCGTTAAGCCAAACGGACTTCCGAAGCCTCAAAGACCGCGGTGCATCAGCCGCTTGAACTCCTGGAACATCGCTTCCGTGGCCTCCGCGGTGGTGCCGATTGCCTCGTCGAAGCCGTAGTTGAAGACGATGAACCCGCCCCGGGGCGTCGCCCAGTGCTCGACCAGCTCCCGGACCTCGCCGCGGATTCTCTCCAGATCGCCCGAGGGCATCGTGGCCTGAATGTCGGCCGTCGTGAGAAAGCACGCCTTGCCCGCGTACTGCCGGCCGAGTTCCCGGATGCCGTAGAGGCGGGGCTGCTGGAGGTTGAGCACGTCGATGCCAAGATCGAGGAAGTAGGGCACGAAGGCGTTCACCTTCCCGCAACTGTGCAGCATGAAGTGCCATCCGTGCCCGTGGACGGCGTTGACCATCGCGCGGTACCGCTCCAGGAAGAAGTCCTCGAACATCCGGCCGCTGATGAAGGTGCCTTGCTGCGTGCCCCAGTCGTCGGTGCAAAACAGGCCGTCCACGCGGTCCCCGAAGCGGCGGCCGAGCTCGTCGAACATCGCGAGCTTGAACTCCAACACCATGTCGAGGACCTTCTCGATCCTGGCCGGCTCGATGTAGAAGTCGGCAAGGGTCTGCGAAAATCCGTGGAGCATGTGCAGCCGCTCCATGAGGTTGAAGTGGCAGGCGATCACCACGTAGCGGTCGCCGGCCTGGGAGATCGCGTCTTCGAGGCGCTCGTAGTAGAAGGGGTCCCGCGGGTCGGGCGGCCGATAGGAATCGAGCTTCGACCAATCCAAAAGCGGGTGGTAGACCACTTGCCCCATGTTCTTCTTGGTGGCGGTGACGGCCCAGCCGCACCCCCAGTCGTCCTCGGCGGCGTTGTCGAAGAACCATCCCCGCTTGGCCCGGTCCATCTCCCAGCAGTCGCAAACGTCGTTGGGGACGTCGGCGAGGACGCCTTGCCAGAACGGCAGCCGCGGCGGCGTGCCGAACTCGATCGCCCGCCGCACGATCTCACGGCGCTCCATCGTCATGCTCCTTGTCAGCCGACACCGGGAGGGCGAAGCTCCTGCTGAGCCGATAATTCTTCGAGCGACTGTCCATCGGGCCCAGGCTCGGCAGGAGCCTTGCCCTCCCGGGATCGTGGAGTGGCACCCCCAGGCTCGGCAGGAGCCTCGCCCTCCCATCGCCGCGCCACTCGAATTCAGTCGGCGACCAGCAATGCCGCGTCGATAAACTGCCCGCCCTCATCCTGGTGGCAGTGGACGGCGATCGTGTTCTTGCCCTGCTTCAGGGCTCCCTTGAGGGCCTTGGTCACGTCGAACCCGGCATAGTGGTCGTTCCATCGCCCGCCCTTCCAGACGGGCTTGCCGTTCAGGTAGACCTCGGTGCCGTTGTCGTAGTGCGTCACCAGCATCGCCCGGCGGAAGGCCGCGCGGTCGCAGGTAAACTCCTGGCGGAGCCAGATGTCCTTCGTGCTCCACGGCGTTTTGATGAACGATTCCCAGTTGCCCTTCTGGCCGAATCCGCCCCGGCCGAGTTTCCAGCCGCCGTCGCCGAAATCGGGCGTCGTCCAGTTGTCGGGCGGAGACTCGACGGTGTAGCGCCACGGACGGGCCAGCGTGCCGTCCGGAGCCGCCCCCACCAGGACTCGCCACTTGTCCTGCGACCGCGTCACCTCAAACGGCGGCTCCTTCTCGTAGGCCGCCGTGCGCGACTGGATCCTGCGGATCCGCTCCACGTCGAACTTGGGCTTGCGGTCGTAGGAGTACATCCCGTTCTGCTCCTGCTCGATGTCGGTCAACTGCGTGTAGCAGTAGCCGAACATATAGCGGTTGTCCAGGAGGGCGTCGGTCAGGCCCTGGTAGCGGGCGTAGAACGCGTCGATAGTCTTCGGAGCATTGCCGTAGCCCCAGCCGCCGGTGATGTTCCAGCCGATGCCGCCGTACTCGCTCACGAAGAACGGCGCCATGCGCCAGGACTGACCCGCCCGATAGCGCTCCGGCAGGGAGGAAAAGGGGTCAGAGCTCTTTTTTCGCGAGGTCGCTGATTCTTGAACACCCGATTCCTCCGAAAAAAGAGTTCTGACCCCTTTTCCGTCGGTCCACCGCGGGCGGAACGACGCGGGGTTCTGGTCGTAGTCGTGGGCGTCCAGGGCGTCCGGGCTCGGAATCCCATGGAAATAGCCGCTGGACTCGATGATCGGCCGCGTGGGGTCGATCGCCCGGGTGACGTTGACCACCGCGGCCTGCAGCGGGCCCGCCGCGGGGGGCGTCTCGTTGAACGGGCACCAGCCCACCAGCGCCGGATGGTTCCGGTCGCGGCGGACGATCTCCACCCATTCGTTGATCACCGGCAGGTTCACCGCCTCGTTCTTGTAGTTCAGGCCCCAGTTGGGGAACTCACCCCAGACGAGATACCCGAGCTTGTCGGCCCAGTAGTGAAACCGCGGCTCGAAGACCTTCTGGTGCAGCCGGGCCCCGTTGAAGCCGACGGCCTTCGACAGCTCGATGTCGCGCCGCAGGGCCGCGTCGCTCGGGGCGGTCCAGATGCCGTCGGGATAGAAGCCTTGATCGAGCACCGTCCGCTGGAAGACCGGCTTGCCGTTGATCAGGATCGCCGCCCCGCGGATCGTCACCTCCCGCAGCCCGAAGTACGAGTCCACCCGATCCACGATCTCGTCGCCGCGCACGAGCATCAGCTTGAGGCTGTAGAGGAACGGGTCTTCCAGGGACCAGACCCGCTTTTCGGACAAGTTGAGCACGAGCCGGTTATTGCGCCAGTCGGCCGGTGCTTCGGCCGTTCCGACCACCTGGCTGCCGCCGGCGGCGACTGCCTTGAGGGCCATGCCGCCGGCGTCGCCCTCCACCTCGGCCTGGAGCAGGACCCGCGAGCCCTTGATGTCGGACTCGGTGCGGACGTCGCGGATGAACGCCGGGCCGACCCCTTCGAGCCACACCGTCTGCCAGATGCCCGTGGTCCGGGTATACACGCAGCCTTCGCTCTTCTCGGAATGGGCCTGCTTGCCGGTGGCTTGGAGCCCGCTTCGCGTGTCGTCGAAGGCGTGGACGATCACCGTATTGTCGCCCGAAGTGAGGTGCTCGGTGACGTCGAACCAGAACGGGGCACTGCCGCCGGTGTGCTCGCCCAGGAGATGGCCGCTCACCCACACCCGCGTCTTCCAGTCGCAGGCCCCGACGTGCAGCCTCACCCGCGGCGACTTCCATTCGGCCGGCTTCTGAAACATGCGGCGATACCAGATGTTCTTGACGAACCCCTTGCGTCCCAGACCGGAGAGCCTGCTCTCGCGGCAGAAGGGGACCACGATCTTGTCGGGATACGCCTCGGCGGAGAGGAATCGCGTGTCGCCCGCGTCATCGGTCTCGGCGAATTCCCAGGCGCCGTTGAGGTTCAGCCATTCGGCCCGCACCATCTGCGGGAAAGGGTGCTCCGGCCGGGGAAGATCGGCTCCTTCCCCCCCGGCAGGTACGGCCGCGACGAAGAGCGATAGAAGGACGAAAAGCCTAGACCGTCGGGCTCTCACGGGCGTCATCGGTGTTCTCCTGGCCAAGAAAAGGGGACGTTCGGTATGCCACGATTGCGAAGCGAGTCCGCCAGTCCAGCGTTCCTGCCCGGCTCGGCAGGAGCCTCGCCCTCCCGGGATCGAGAAACCTCGTTCAGATCTTGTCGAGCCGGCCGAGCACAAAATCCCGCGCCCTGGGCACGTCGTCCAGCGCCAGGTGTTCGAGCACCAGGTGCATTTCCCGGTCCAGCCCGGCCAAGAGCCGTAGGTAAAGCGGATAGTCGAGCACCCCCAGTCCCGATGCCGGCAGGTCGGTCCCGTCGGGCGACGCCTTCACGTCCTTGGCGTGCGCCAGCTCGATCCGGGGGCCCAAGCGGCGGAACATCTCCTTGAGCATCGGCTGCATCCGCGGGAGGTCCTCCTTGCGGAAGTAGTTGCACGGGTCCATGACCAGCCTGAGGGCGGGAGAGCCGACCTCGCGGAAGAGCCTCTCGGCGCGCTCGATGGAATCGATGATGTTCCGCCAGTACGGCTCGATGGAAACCACCGCTCCGGTCTTCTCGGCCAGCCGGGCCAGCTTCTCCAGCGCGGCCCGGCACTGGAGATAGCCCTGCTCGGTCGTGTTCTCCGGCGCGTCCATCCACTCCGACTTCGGATTGAAGGTCCCGGTTTCCGTCGAGACGTTCGGGCAGCCCAGGCGCTTCCAGTTCTTGAGGAGCGTCTCCATCCGCGCCGCGCCGCGCTTTCGTTTCGCCGGGTCCGGGTCCACGACGTTCACGTAGCCGAAAACGCCCACGATCCGGATGCCTTGCCGGTCAAAGGCCCCGGCGATCTTCTCGGCCGCCTTCCAGTCGGGGGCCAGCGGGTCGAAGCGGGCGTCGGCGAATGCGTAGTCCGTGAGGACCCCAGCGAAGCCATCCGCCTTGATCCGCCGGGCCGCTTCCTCGACGGGCAGGCCCGAATAGAGTCCCGAGTAGATCCCCAGCTTGACGTTCTTCCTGGCCTTGGCCTTCAGATCGTGGGGATCTTGCGCCGCGGCGGCCAGCGCCGGCGCGCCGAGCGCCGCGGCGGCCGCCGCCTTCAGACAATCGCGGCGAGACAGGACGCCGCTCCCACGCGACGGAGCAGTCCGATCCCGATCGTTGCTGTTGCTGTTCATGATGTCGGTCCTAGGGGTTCGCTGGAAACGCGGAATGTTCGGAGGGATTCGTGCGGGGATGCCCCACTCCCTCGCGAGCCCCCATTATCGCTCAACCGCACGGCAGCGGAAATACCCGCGGCCCCCTTTTCAACGCAACTCCTTGGACCCCTGGGGACTGCCGGATCGATTTCCTTACCGCGCCGCTTTGAGCAGCTTGCCGCCGCCGGGTGGCAGTTGGAGTTCCACGCGGGACCCGGCCGCGGCGGACCACTTCCCGCTCGCCGCGTCGAAGGTCGCCAGCGGTCCCGGCCCGACCACCGCGGTGGTTGCCGGCTGTTTGTAGTCGAGGTTGACGACCACCACGTGGGTAGCGTCCCCCGGCTGCCCTTTGTCCCCCGGCTTGCCGAAGTAGCCAAGCAAAAAGCCCTGGATCGGCCGCGGCGGGGCGTACTTCGCTGCCGGCACCGGCGGGTCGAGGCGAAACGGGGCCTTTTCCAAGAGCGGCACCCCGCCGGGCGGCATCATGCCGAGATGAAAGACCCCCAGCGACCGCAGCGGCTGGTACTCCGCGGCAATCGCGACGAAATCCCGGTTCAGCACCTTCGCGGCGTGGTAGAGGACCGTCGGCGTGCCGTCGGGGTTGGCCATCGCCCCCTTGTGCCCGGCACAGCAATACACGTAGTACGAAATGCCCTGCGCCCCGTACGCCAGCGACGTGTAGACGAGCCACCGCAGCTCCTCGGGGCCCGGGATCCTCATACTCGGGTCCCAAGTACACGCCTGGACGATGTTCAGGAACGGGACGCCCGCGTCCATGGCCGTCTGCCGGATCATGGCCAGGTTCAGGAAGTACTGGTCGCGGTCGCCCTGCACGGAGAAGTGGTAGTGGTCGTAGCTCACCAGATCGGGCTTGACCACGTCGATGTACCGGCGCAGGTGCTCCCGGTACGCGGTGACGGTGTCCCCCGGGGTGCCCAATTGGGCGTTGTTGGCGTAAGTCGGGAAGAGGTTGATGTAGGCCAGCCGGGCCGGGTCGCGCTGGCGGAGATGCGCGACCAGCCTGCCCAAGTCGGCAAACGCCCCCGCACTCGGCTCGTCGGTGAGGAAATACGCGTAGAGCGCCGGGTGCTTCCGTACCCGATCCACCAGCGCGTCGAGCTTGGCCTTGGCCTCCGGGCTGTCCAGGCTCTTCGGCGCCAAGAGCCCGTCGTGGAGTATGGCCCGGAGGCCGTGGCGTTGGGCAGTGTCCAACTCCTTCTCTCCGCAGCAGACGAGGTTCCACCCGCCCTCGGCCATTTGTTTGGCAGTGGCCTCGGACATCGGGGGGCCTGCCCAGTAGGTGGCGATGGGCCTTCCGATCTGCCAGCGGCCGGCCTTCTCCGCGGCAATGCCCGACGCCGCCGCCAGGAGCAGGACCATGATGCTCGCGGCGGAGAGGCAGAAGTGGATGCGGCGATTTCCAGAGACGTGTACCGCTCTTGGATGTTTCACGATGTGGCTCCTTGTCGTTGTCCCGTCGGCTGGGTGGCGCTGCCGGCTTGTCCGGCAGCGTGGTGCCGACCGCCCATGAGAATAGACCCGGCGACCGTCAAGATCAATCCTTGCCACCGGACGGGGTGGCACTGCCGGCTGGTCCGGCAGTGGTGTGCGCACAGGTCCCTGGTGTCGACACTGCTGGACGAGCCGGCAGTGCCACGCGACCGCCCCGGCGTATCTTCTCCTCCGGGCAGTAGTTGCCCTACTGCCGATGCCTCACGATAATTGGCAGTGGAGTTCCCTCGGGGCTTGCGGATTGCGCGCTCGAATAGAAGATGGCCATTGGGTAACTTCAGGAAAGGGAGGGGGAAACGATGGGCACGTCATGCAAACACTCGACCAGTCGCGTAAGGCGCATCACAGCCCCGCCCATCAGGGCCCGAGGGATTCGCCTCCTCCTCTTGGCAGCCGTGATGCTTCTCGGCTGCACATCGCGGACGCACGAAATGAAGGACGAGGCCGATGCCCAGAACGCACCGGCGGCAGCGGCCGATCAGGTCGCCGAAGCGCTGGCGCAGTTCAACCATGGCGCAGCTCTCTTGGAGCAGTATCGATGCCCGGAGGCCGCCAAGGCGTTCGCAGAAGTCCTCCAGGTCTTCCCCAACTGGACAGCGGCGCGATTCAACCTTGGACTTGCCTATCTGAGCGAGCCGAGAATAGCGGGTGAGAAGAAACGGGAGAATCTGGAGAAGGCACGCCAGGCCTTTGAGGAGGTTCTCACCTTGGATCCCAATCATCTCCACGCTCGCTTTCTGCTCGGGCTCTATTATCAGGATACCGAGCAGAACGGCAAAGCGCTGGAGTGCTTCGAGAAAGTGCAGCAAAGCGATAGCGATGACCCCTTTGTCGCCTACAAGTGCGCCGAGGCACTCCTCGGACTAGAGCGTCGGAAAGAAGCGGTTCGAGAACTGGATCGGGTCGTGGCCCTGGACCCGGGGTTTGTGTCGGCATACTACCGGCTGGGCACGGAATACCGGCTCACCAGACAAGGCGAGAAGATGGCGGCGATGCTCGCCCGTTTCAAGGAACTCAAAGACGTCGAACTCGCCTGGGGATCCTACGAGGTTAGCCGCTATATCGGCAACACCGGGAAGTACTACGTGCCGCTGGACGCCGACAGTCTGCCGCTTTCGCGGCCCGAGACACGCGGCGCGCCACGGGTCCTCTTCTCCCCGCAGGTCAAGGAGATCGACGCGCGGACGAAGGCATGGAAATGGGCCGGCGGAACGGTCGATCTTCCAGGGATCGCCGTCGGCGATTTGGACGGTGACGGCGATCTTGACCTTGTCTTGACGGCAGTCGGGGAGGCGGGAAGCACCTCGGTATGGTTTAACGACGGCGAAGGGACGTTCTCCCCAGGTCCCGAGATCGCCGATCGGGGCGTGTCGCCCTGCCTCGGCGACGTGAATAACGACGGCCATCTGGACCTGTGGCTCGGACGCGCCGGCCTGGACTACTTGCTGCTAAACGAGGGGCGAGGCCGTTTCAACAGGGCACCTTACGGCCCAGTTCGCGACGACTCGCTTGTGACCGGTCGCGCCCGGCTAATGGACTTAGACAGTGATGGGGACTTGGATTTGCTGTCGCTGCGGTGGCGTGCGGGTTCTGACCCTGCAAGGGGTCGGACAGTTCCCGCCTCCAGCGCGCTCTATCGAAATAACCGGGACGGGACGTATGCGGACATTACGACGCCTCTCCACTTGGGGTTTCCCGAGATCGCCCTGGCAACCCTCGTCTACGACGATTTCGACAATGACCGCGACCTGGATCTCATCCTTTTCCCCGTCAACGGCAAGCCCATCGCCTGGGTCAACGATCGCGTGGGCAAGTATCACATCCTGGATGCACAGGCCACCGGCCTTTCGGTCGAGGGCGTCGTGGGTGCCGCGTCCGGCGATCCGAACAAGGACGGAAAGCGGGACCTACTAATTTTCACCGGAAAGGAGGTGCGCCTGTTCCTCAGTCGCGGCCGGTTCCGGTTTGAAGAAGACAAGGAGTTCGCGGCCGCCTTCGGGAGCCTCGGCGGCACCGGCGGGCAGTTCGCCGACATGGACAACGACGGCGACCTGGACATCGTGATCCCGGACGCGCATCGCCGCGACGGGACCCGCGGGCCTGTGCTCCTGCTCAACGATTGGCATCGTCACCGCTTCTTGGACGCGGCACAGGTCGATCCCGGCAATCTTCTCGCGGCAATCCAAACCAAAGAGAACGCCAGTTGCGTGGCGGCCGATTTCACCGGGGATGGGAAGTGCGACATCCTCTTGGCTCCGATCGGCGAGAAGCCGACGTTGATCGAGAACGCGACGCCGGGCGGCCATTGGATTGAGCTCGATTTGTGCGGGACCCGCCCAGGCAACAAGACGTCGCGGTCCGCTAATTCGGCGGTTGGTACCCGGGTAGAAGTCAGGACCGGAACGGTCTTCCAGCAGATGGTGGTGGGCACGTCCTCGGGCTCGGTGGCCATGCCGCCGTTGAGGATTCACTTCGGACTGGGCGACAATTCGAAAGTTGATTGGCTCCGGATGTCCTGGCCGGACGGCGCTCTCCAGGCGGAAATGGAGGTCCCCGCTGACCGCGTAGTGAGAATCGCTGAGGTGTCGCGGAAGACCAACTCCTGTCCACATCTGTTCGCCTGGACCGGTTCGAACTACGAGCTCGTTTCTGACTTCGGCGGCGTGGGCGGGCTGGGATACCTGATTGCCCCGGGAATCTACGCCAAGCCGGACCCGACGGAGTACCTGCCCATTCCGCGCCTCCAGCCACGTGGCGGCGAATACATGCTCCAGATCACGGAACCACTCGAAGAGGTGGTCTACCTCGACGAAGTCAAGCTGATCGCCGTGGATCACCCCGCGGGGACGGAGGTCTATCCCAACGAAATGATGGCGGTCAATGTTCCACCACCTCCGTTTGAGCTTCTCTGCTTCAAGGAGCCCATCGACCCGGTGCGCGCTGTCAACCACCGCGGCGAAGACGTTACCGAAGAAATCGGCAAGATCGACCGGCGCTATGCCGGTGCAACCGATCCGGACGGCCGTTTCAAGGGGTTTGCCAAGGATCACTTCGTGGAACTCGACTTCGGCGACCGGCTGAGCAGGCTGGCCCGCGACGCGCGGCTGGTGCTGTTCCTCTACGGCTGGGTCGACTATGCCTACTCCTCCAGCAATTATGCCGCCAGCCAGGCGGGCATGCGGCTGAAGGCGCCCAGCATCCACGTGCTGCGCGACGGCCGGTGGGTCGAAGTATTCCACGAAGTCGGTTATCCGGCCGGACTTCAGCACATGATGACGCTCGACGGGACCGGCAGAATCCTTCCCGGCGACCGGAAGATTCGCATCTCGAGCAACATGGACCTCTATTGGGACCGGATCTTCCTTGCCGAGCATCTTCCCAGCGTGCCGCTGTTGCTGAAGGAAGTCCCCGCGAAAAGTGCCGACCTTCACTTCCTGGGGTATCCCCGCGAGTACTCCCCCGATGGGCGACGACCCAACCTGTACGATTACAGCAATGTGGACCGAACGGCCTCTTGGAAGCTCATGGACGGAGATTACACCCGTTACGGTGAAGTCGGCGAACTCCTTAAGGAAGTCGATGATTGCTGCGTGATCATGGGGCACGGCGAGGAGGTCACGCTCCGCTTCCCCGCCGACGCGTTCCGTCCGGTAGCGGAGGGCCGACGTCGCACGTTCATCCTCAAGACGGACAGCTACTGCAAGGACATGGATCTCTACACCGCTCATAGCGACGCCGTCGAGCCGCTTCCTTTCCACGCGATGAGCGGTTATCCTTACGGGCCGAACGAGCACTACCCGGACAACGAGAAGACAAGAGCATACCGGCGCCTTTTCAATACCCGGCGGGTACACGTGCGCTAAAGGGTCGGGTTGCTGAAGGGTCTTCCCAAGTCTAAAGCGTGCGGCTGCGGAATCGCGAACAGTAATCGGAGAAACAACGATGGAAGACAAGGTTCTGCCTATCCTCTTGGTCTTGGCCGTTACCTCAATCGCCGGGGCATTCGGCGCCGAGAGCGGCATCATTGCCCCGGGGGGGAAGGTCCAGAAGCTGGCGGGAGGCTTCCAGTTCACCGAGGGTCCGGCCTCCGACGCCGAAGGAAACGTCTTCTTCACCGACCAGCCCAACGACCGCATCCTCAAGTGGAGCACCGACGGCAAGCTCTCCACCTTCATGCAGCCCTGCGGCCGGTCCAACGGGCTGTGCTTCGACAAAGAGGGCAACCTCTGGGCCTGTGCCGACGAGAAGAACGAGCTCTGGTGCATCGATCCCTCGGGCAAGGCGACCGTGGTCGTCAAGGACTATCAAGGCAAGCTCTTGAACGGCCCGAACGACCTCTGGATCCGGCCCGACGGCGGAATCTACTTCACCGACCCGTTCTACAAGCGGCCTTACTGGAAGCGCGGGCCGAAGGAGCAGGGGGAGTTTGTCTACTACCTGGCGCCGGATCACAAGCGGCTGGTCCGGGTGGCCGAGGACCTCAAGCAGCCCAACGGGATCATCGGCACGCCGGACGGCAAGACCCTCTACGTGACCGACATCGGCGACCGGAAGACCTACGCCTACGACGTCCGGCCGGACGGAACGCTCGCCGGCAAGCGGCTCTTCTGCAAGCTCGGCTCGGACGGCATGACCATCGACGACGAGGGGAACGTCTACCTGACCGGCCGCGGCGTCATTGTCTTCGACAAGACCGGCAAGCAGGTTGAGCACGTCGCGGTGGACGAGCCCTGGACCGCCAACGTCTGTTTCGGCGGCAAGGACGGGCACACCCTGTTCATCACCGCCAGCAAGGGGTTCTACGGGCTGCGGATGCGGGTCAAGGGGGCGGGGAGCCAGTGACGCGCGCCTTCAGGCCGAATTCCCGGTAGGCCCTGCGGGCCAGGCGAAGGTTGCTTCGGTAGGAGAGATTCGCGAAGAGCGCGATCAGGGGCTTGCGCCTTTGCAAGAAGCTGCCCCACACCCGCACTTCAGGGGGCTGTTGCAGCGGCCCGTTCCCACGGGTATGCTATGGATGTTTCCTTACCTGCGCAATAGGCGATAAGTGCGCAAACCGGTTCAGCGGAGGAATGAAGCAACAGCAGTAGCGGCCGGATGACGGCCAACAACGCAATCTGAACGACGCGCGAGCGTCAAGAACTGCTTCCAGGAAAACGACCAACCTGAGCCATGCGGCTCTTGCAGCAGAAGCAGTGCTTGGCCCGAGCGCCCCGCGATGGGGCGCCGGCCGGGTGCTGTTCTGCTGCGCCCCTTGGTCGGGGCTCCTGGAGCGGCCTTGGTTCGGCGCTCCTTTTTTTGGCCGGCGCGTTCTCGCTCGAACGACGAACAATATGCGGAGGTCAAAAGCCATGGATTTCGTCTGCCCGCGTTGCCAACACAAGTACCAAATTTCCGAGAATCTGGTCGGCAAGGAAGTCCGCTGCAAGAACGCCGCATGTGGGCACGTCTTCCGCGTCGTGGCGGCCCGCGAGCCGCTGATCGCTTCTCCGCAGGCAATGGCGGCCTCCCCGGGCCCGAAAAGCGGTGTTGCGCCACCGCCGTCAGGGACCGCGGCCTCTTCCCCCCGAATTCCCGCCGGGATGCCGCCCGTGCCGCAGACGGGCGGTGCGCTGGACTTCTTGAATGTTGCCGCCGATCGGCCAATGGGGCCAAAATTGCCCGTCGATGGCGCTGACCGACCCGCCGAAGCAAACGCACCCGCGGTGGGCGCTGCGGGCACGCATCCGAAAAGGCCTGCCATACTTGTCTGGATAATCTTCTACTGGACGTTCGCCGGCATCCTTACGATGTTCGGCGCAGTGCTGTTTCAGGTCTGGCTCGGTTTCGCTGGCGGCGCGATTGCGGCCATGCCCGACGAGCTCCGACGCAGCGCCCCCGTGTGGTTGATCCTCCTCCTCGAAGCCGTGCAGTTTCTTGCCTTGGTGTTATTCCACTACGGAGTTTTGCTCCTGGTGGCGTGTTACGGGCTTTGGACGTTTCGCGCGTGGGGACTTTCCTTGGCCAGGATTCTCGCCATCGTAAGCGCTGCTCTAAACCTGATCGGCGTTGTGGCTGCGATTGTGCTGCGGGCGGCGATCGTCGCTAGCTTAGCTGGCTTGGTAATCTCGCTGCTTGTCCTCGGCTATCTTTACGGGACATCTAACGTTTCCCAGCGTTTGGGGCGGGTCGCCTCGAATCTCCGCGGGCCTGGTGGTCGCGGGTGGGAGGGCTTTGACCAGTGACGGCGGGTTATACGGACGCGATCGATAAGGAGAGTTCTCCATGACCGATCAATCTCAGTCGTGGTACGTTGCCGGCAAAGGGGGCGAGCCGACGGGGCCGTTCACGGCGGACGACCTGATCCGCTCCTGGCAGGCGGGTCGGCTGGACCCAAATACGTTGTGCTGGTGCGAAGGGATGCCGCAGTGGCTCCCGCTCGCGCAGGTCGAGCCGTTCGCGTCCGCCATTCGAGCGGCAACTGCCTCTCGCCAAGCGACAAGAGATTCGGCATCGCAGCCTTTGCTCCCAACTCAGCCGCGAACGGCGGCCTCGTCATCGGGTCCACCGGGAGTCAAGAAAACGTCGAGAGTGCCGGTCGCACTGAAACTCCTGCCATTTATCGCTTCTTTCGTTGTGATTGGCGGCCTGGGCGCGGCGTACCTACTGATGGGGGGACTCCAACGAAACGATAGCGCTGGAATTCCTCCACGAGATGTGAGGAACGGGTCGCCTTCCACAGGGGCAAGTAAGAGGGAGACGGTAAAGAGAGGCGGTCCCACAAACGAGGGCAAGCCCGACAATACGGCTGCTTCGACTAATCAAGAGGCCGAGAGAACAGCGCCGTCCGAATCTGCCACCTGGCCCACATCCGAGGGAAAACGATCTTCTGACATGGCCGATACTCGCCGGGTGCGAGATGACACTGTGCCGCAAGAACCAAGCCAGGACTCTAACGTGGCGGGGCAATCTGCGCTCCGTCCGGGGAACCGGAAGGTAGCGCCAGGCACGATGCGGTCGTCGCCAGCGTCCGTTGGACGTAATGAGCCAGAGCAAATCGCGGGCGTGCGCACCATGCCAAGATTCATGGAGCCACCTTTGGAATGCACTTGCCCGTGTTGGTCACCTGATGGAAAGTACGTCATGTTCATCGCCAGGCCCACCGAACAAGCGGGCGGAATTGCCTCAGAGGGCCGACGGGATTCTGGAGCGCCGCCACGGAACGTCTGGGTCATCTCCGCCGATGGGTCGAAGAGATGGTTGGTAACCAATTTCTTCTTCGGCACGCTTGCGCCCCCCCGTGGCCGCCAAGCCGATCCCCTTCGCCTGGACGTGAGGAGCGTGGCGTGGTCCCCAGACGGACAGAGGGTTGCATTCCACGCCGGTGAGAGCAAGGCTGGCCAGAGCGGGACGAACTTGTACGTTATGAAAGCCGACGCAACTGATATATTCCAGGTGTCAAAAGACAAGGGGTGGGGAGAACTGGGGGACACACTACAGTGGATGCCAAACGGAAAAGGCTTGCTGTTGAGTGGCGGCAGGACGGCAATGATTGACCTGGACAGCACGGAGCTTCATCCCCTCACCGGGCCAGGGGGGAGCATACTCGCAAATGCGTGCTCGTCGCGCGACGGTAACAAGCTTGCTGCAATCGCCCAGCAAGGCACTCAAACAGGGCTGTGTATAATTGCCAAGCAGTCACGGCAAGTGAAGTGGCTCAACCTCGGCCCCCAGGGTGGTGCCGTGCGCATTGCCCATCATCCGCGATCCTGGTCCCCCAATGCAAGACAGATCGCCGCAGGTGCCACCAACGACGTGGGCTTGGATAGGTACATTGCGCTCCTTGACGTAGCAGGTGGAAACGTAAGCAGGCTAGTTGACGGCGCGGCCCCATCCTGGTCGCCGGACGGAAAGCGAATCGCCTTTGAAGGAGGGCTAGGCGACCAGGGCAATCTCTATCTGATTGGCCCGGATGGGAAGAACTTGCAGAGGATCACCAATTTGACTCCCCCGGGAGTCCAAATGATCTGGGGTTCACAGCCACGTTGCTCACCAGACGGAAAGCAGATAGTTTTCAGACGGGGCCAGCACGTGTGGATAGCAAATCTGGATGGTTCTGGAGAAACCTGCGTGATCCAGGGCTCAGACTACGTTCGCGGGTACGAACATGCGCGGTGGTGGCCGTGCAAATGGACTCCATTCTGGAAGTCTGATGGAAGTGTTGTGTTTGCGCGCTACTTCAGGCGAGACTCAATGGATATCGAGGTGTGTGCGACCGGCGTGAATAGCGACGCAGTACACCGAATTTTTGTATGGAAGTCGCCTACCCTCGCGCTCAAGTCGCCCAACGATACTGACGAGGTTTGTTGGTCGCCCGACGGGACCAAGATCGCCTTTGACAACAACGAGAACATTTGGGTGGCGAAGGGAGATGGAACGCAGCAAACGAGACTAACAGGAGGCCGAAATCCACGGTGGTCGCCTGACGGCGAAAAGATTCTCTTTGCCCGAGGCAGCGAGAACAACGAAGTGCTCTGCATTATCAATGCCGATGGAAGCAACCAGACACAGATAACTGAACCAAGTGACGGTTATCGCGCCCATCATTCCTGGTCTCCCGACGCCAAGACAATCGCTTTTCAGGGCAAGAATGGGTTATTGGTCGTTTCTGCTGGTGGAGGTAATGCGCGCCGACTTGTTTGGGGGCACCAGCCATGCTGGTCGCCAGACGGCAGGAGAATGGCATTTTGCGCAATGGGGAGGCTGACAGGCGATACGACGGCTCAGGGTCCGCCTTGCGTTTACGTTATGAACGCTGACGCCACAGGGATGCGCCCAGTGATGCAAGTGGACAGAACCGGTTACGGCAATAATCCTGTAAACAATCTGTCATGGAGCCCCGATGGCAAACATCTTGTCTTCGAGGAGACCGCTAAGAGGGGCTATGATTATGAGAATCAGCATCATATTTGGATCGTGGATGTCAGCGAGCCTGTGTTCTACCAAGCATCCTATGTCGCATCTGACCTGCTTCCTTGGAAGGTTCCCCAGTTTGACTCTGCGCCACAGCCGGGCTCGCTCGGGGTTGCGGAAGAACAGGCGCCAACGCCTGGAGCCAAAGAGTTACCACCTGCTGACAAGAAACCTGCCGACGGAGAGCCGCAAGCCAAGGGTGCGTTGTCGGGCACGTGGCAGGCTACCGCCGGCGCGACGTTCAAGATCATTGATGACGGAAAGACCGCAACGATCAACCTGGAATCCAGCGACACGCTCCAGTCGCTGAGCGGAAAACTGACCCGCCGCGACGCAAACGCGGCCCCCAAGTCCCTCACGGGGAGTTTCGAGGCGGTCTTCAAGCTTGATACCCGTAAGCCCTATAACGTGCGCGTCACGGTGACGATTGACGACGACAATCACTTGAAACTGAATTGCGAGGGCTGGCCCGTCCTAAACCAGAAAACCGGACGGTACATCATCTCGACCCGCCCTCTCACCGAGACTTGGACGCGCCTCGGGGCCGGGGACCCGGCAGCGAGGTGAGGAGCCCGCGGGCCGGCCGGCCGCTTCGAGGAACAGAACAAGGAGTTTCTCGTCGAGGGCGGCGGGTGGCTGGGGCAAAGCGCAGCGTGCCCCAGTGACCGTACAACGTGGGGCTTCGCACGGCTCAGCCCCAGCCACCCCCGGCAGGTCTCTTCCCCATTGTCCATACCGGCCGGCCGGAACGCTCGCCGGCAAGCGGCTCTTCTGCAAGCTCGGCTCGGACGGCATGACCATCGACGACGAGGGGAACGTCTACCTGACCGGCCGCGGCGTCATTGTCTTCGACAAGACCGGCAAGCAGGTTGAGCACGTCGCGGTGGACGAGCCCTGGACCGCCAACGTCTGTTTCGGCGGCAAGGACGGGCACACCCTGTTCATCACCGCCAGCAAGGGGTTCTACGGGCTGCGGATGCGGGTCAAGGGGGCGGGGAGCCAGTGACGCGCGCCTTCAGGCCGAATTCCCGGTAGGCCCTGCGGGCCAGGCGAAGGTTGCTTCGGTAGGAGAGATTCGCGAAGAGCGCGATCAGGGGCTTCCGCCTTTGCAAGAAGCTGCCCCACACCCGCCGCAGGATCCGCGGCAGGCAGTAGAACCTCCGGTCGCAGACGTCCATCTCCGTGAGGATGTCGCCGCAGGAGAGGTTCTTGTAGCGGGCCACCGGAAAGGTGAGCGTGTAGTACTGCCAATCCGCCGGGAACGCGTCGGCATGGAGCCGGCCCGCCGATGCCATGGCGTCCCACAGGCGCGTGCCGGGGAGCGGCGTCAGGAACACGGCCTGGAGGATGTCCAGGCCGTAGCCGGAGGCCGTCTCGGCGATCTGCCTGCCGATGCCCCGGCGATCCGTGTCCAGCCCCATGATGAAGGAGCCTGCCACCAGGATTCCGTGCCGCTGGATCCGGCGGACGGAGGCCCGGAGATCCCTCCCGTTGGCAAGATTGAACTTCTTGCCCACCTCGGCAAGCCCCGCCGCCGTCGGCGACTCAAAGCCCACGAACACGCCGCAACAGCCGGCCTTTGCCGCCAGGGCCAGCAGCTCCTCGTCGTCGGCCATGTTGATCGTCACTTGGGCGATCCACTTCTTGCGCAGTCCCGCCTCGATCATGGCTCGAAACAGGGCCTTGGCGCGGGCGATGTGCTCGCGGCGCGTGCCGATCAGGTTGTCGTCGACGACCAGAACGAGCTTCTCTCGAATCGACTGGAACTCCTCGACCACCCCCTCGATGCTCCGTCGCCGGTACTCCCTTCCGTTGAAGCTCGTCACGCTGCAGAAACTGCAATTGAGCGGGCAGCCGCGCGTGGTCTGAATCGCGCCGAAGGCATAGCCGGACGGCAGCAGGTCGTGCCGGGCCGGCGGAGCGCTGGCCAGGTCCACGTGCCGGCCGGCGTAAAGCCGCTTTAGGCCGCCACGTCGGAAGTCGGCCAGCACGTCCGCCCAGACGCTCTCCGCTTCCCCGGTGACCACCGAATCGACGCGCGGCACGGCCTCCTCCGAGCACATGGTCGCATGGATGCCTCCCATCACCACGGGCACGCCCCGGCCGCGAAACTCGGCCGCCAACTGGTAAGCACGGTTTGCCTGCGACGTGAACGCGGTAACGCCCACCAGGTCCGGTCGAGGCATGCCCAGGTAGTCCGGCACGCCCAGGTTCTCGTCCACGATCGTGATTTCCCACTCCGGCGGGGTCAGACCGGCCAGGACCATGAGACTGAGCGGCTTCCAGACGCGGTAATGGTTCCAGCGGTTCTCCTTGACCTTGCTCAAGGCAACGAGTGGGTTGGCGGGGTTTACCAGATAGAGGCGCATTGACTACCACTCCTGTGACCACCGAGGGTTTTCCCCATACCCTCAGGACTTCCACGCGAGCGCCGATAGATTGAGTATACGCGGAGAGTTCGTCCCGGCAAGTATCTCGCTCTCCCGGAATCGCGCGAGGCTGTTTGGCGTCCTCTCTATGGCCGGCTTATGGCCTGCCGGCCTTGAGGATCCGGTCCACCAGCCCGCCGGGCTTGCAGGGGCCGGCAAGGTCCTGCCCGCCAAGGACCGCCGGGACGGACCAGAGCATCATGTTCTGGTAGTAGTCCGAGCCGTAGTACCGGGTCCCGTTTTCCACGTCCCAGACCAGGGGGAAATCCCAGGTGTTGCCCTGCCGGACGACCACGTAGTCCATCACCCGGCGCATCACCTCCTCGCCGAACTCCCGCCGGCCCTCGTACAGGTACGTCATGCCGAGCATGAAGCAGCTCGGCGCGTGCGTGCCCGTCGTGCGCCAGTAGCTGAGCTCCCCCTTGGCCGGAGTGCCGTCGGCGCTGGCGAAGACCTTGACGCCGTAGGGGCACCGCTTCGGGTCGGCGTTGGCCTTGGCGATCGTGTCCAGGGTGGTCTTGACCCGCTCCGGGCGGAAGACCCCGGGGAGGCCGTGGAACCGCGCGATCCACTCGCCGTCGAGCTGGAAGGCGAGCACCGCATCCGATTTCTTCCCGCTCTTGATCTCGTGGTAGAGCAGGTAGTGCGTGCCGGCCCACAGGTCCTCTTCCATCGACTTCGAGCCGGCCTCGAACCACCGGTCGCACCGCCTGGCGAACTCCGCGTCGCCCATCTTCTCCGCCATCCGCTTCATCATGCGGAGCTGCGCCAGGTGCAGCCCGCCCACGTGGGAAACGAGACCCTGAAGCGGCACAAACTCGAACCACTCGTTGTCCTTGTCGCCGGTGGGCATGCTGATCACCTGTTTGGGCCCGTACTCCGGCCGCAGGTTCATGGCGTGGACCGTGGCCCGCTTGGCCGACTCGTAGAATTCCTTGAGGACCTCGTCGCTGCCGGTGCGGAGCCATAGCTTGTCGATCATCTCGATCATGCAGACGTCGCTGCTCGCCACCTGGTAGGGCCGCGCCGGCGTGGCAAAATCGGCCATCGGGCCAAACACCCAAACCACCATCCCCTCCGGCCACTGGTAGCCCTTGTAGCCGCGGAGCGTCGACAGGGCCAGCTCCGGGAAGAAATAGACCAGCGGGATGTTCCCGTACAAGCTGCACGGGATGCACTCGATCTGCGGGCATTCCCGCGGGCATTCGATCATGCCGAAGAGTCCGTCTTCCGCCCGGCACCACTTGCCCAGCGGCGGCTTCGCCTGGGCCCAGAGCCCCGTCTCGGGGATCATGTAGAGATTATTGATGAGCGAGTCCCGCAGCCACCGGGGCAACTGCCTCTCCGCGTAGATCACCTGCTGCCAGGCGAGGACCCGCTTCAGGAGCGACTGGTGCCGGGCAGCGAGCAGTTTGGCCGTTTCCGTCGGGCTGGGGTAGTGCTTGGCGTACATGTGGGTAAACGTGTTCGGCGTTGCAGCCGACGGCGAGCCGCCCCCCTTCCAGTCCGGGGCGCACCAGGTGAGCGCGAAGCGGACCACCTTCTCCTGCCCGGCGGGAAGCGAGAAATCGACCGCCACGCTGGAGCCCGGCCGAGCGGGCTGGGCCTCGGGGAGCGTCTTCGCCACCTCGACCCACGCCTTCTCCTCGGTGCCCAAGTCGCCGCCGGTGCGGACGGCTTCCTTGCCCAGCGCGCCCAGGGCGTAGCTTGCCAGCGGCGCCCTGACCTCGACCCCGGTGAAATCGCCCTGCACTTGCGCCCGCTCGAAGCGCGCGGCGCCCGCTTCCTCGACTGCCGGCCCGGGGAAGTTCAGCACGATCGAGCCGCTCTGGGCCTCGCTGCCCGTATTGCGAAGGTGCGTCTCGAACACGGCCCCCGGGATTACGGAATCCACCAGCGCGCCGGGGATGAACGAGGTCCACGCCCGCAGCCCAACCTGGACCGGGGCATCGGTCTCGTACTCCACGTCGGCAATTGGGTAATGCCCCCAGTAATGGATCTCCTTGGCTCGCCGGACTTGGGGAAGCGAGCCGGGCCGAAGCAGATGGAAGGCCCGCCGGCGGGCATCGTCGTACGTCCACGGGCCGTTCGGGTTTTGCGAGTCGCTCCAGTCGGCCGCCAGGTCCCAGGTCTTCCCGGCGCCCGGCGCGGCCACGGTCAGGTCCACGCCGACGAAATCCTCGCACACCGCGGCCTGCTCCAAGACCAGCTCGATCCGGTCGCCCGGCTGGACCGCCGGCTTCAAGGCCGCCGCGCCCCCGCTGCCGGCGGAATAGGGCTGGGGTGCTGCGGAGGTCGGTCCCCAGGCGATCTTGCCGCCGGTAAGCGCGAGTCCGTTCTTGCGCAGCTCCCACTTCTGCACTCGCCCGAGGTTCCGCACCGTCCACAGCCCCCCGCGGATCTCGATCCGGCCGGCCACCGGGCTGGTCCAGCGGACGACGGCCGGGGCGTGGCAGAAGACCCGGCCCCGCGGGATGTCGTGCTTGCTCGTGCCGGCGCTCTTGGCCCAGCCGGGGACGCCCGCCGCATTGGCGCCCCAGGCCGGCTGCGCGGGCCCGAGGTCCCCCGGCAGCCAGGCGGTCAGGTGCGGCAGGTACGGATCCTTCGCAATGCCCTCGCCGCAAAGCCCCCATGTCTTGCCGCCCACGCAGAGCACCAACACCGGCGCCCTGAGCGCGGCCCCGCCGCGGTTCGGCACGTGGGTATTGAAGATCGTCGAATAGCCGAACGTCCCGTTGGTTTCCAGGTCGATGCACCCGGTGTCGATGGCCCCCAGCGGCATCCCGTTGGTCACCTGGTCCTTGAGGCGGTAGATCACGCCGCAAACGGGCCCCGGGTAGCCCGCCGCCCGGAACTCGGCCCAGCCCGCCTGCGGCTCCCGGACCGGAAACAGCTCGGCGGCGCCCGCCGAGGCCGTTGTCAGGGCGAAGGAGACGGCCAGCCCGATAGCGGTGCCGCGGGCCGATCGGCGTCGGTCGGATTTCATCGTCGGACCTCCCGGGCAGAAGGAAGCGTTCTGATCGGCGACGTTGTTTCGCGGGCAATCGCCACCATATCGCGTCGACGAGGCGGCGCCAACCAGGCGAAGGACGCGGTGGCAACAACTCTGCGCGGGTGCCATGGCGACTCCCCGACCGGCCCAAAGCCGTCCCGCCAAACCTGCCCGCCCCCCCGGTAGGCCCCCTCCGCCGCGCCACGCGCAGCCCCGCTTGGCGGAACCCCAAGTTTCCTCGATGACAGCAGTCTTCAGGGCCGGGCCGTGTCGGCGTGGCCGCCCCATTG
>CAYGZA010000033.1:0-31047 GCA_964354135.1 uncultured Planctomycetaceae bacterium | reverse complement strand
CTGGTCATCGGCGAGATCGACATGATCCTGGGCAACCTCGACGACGACCGGGAGTTCGAGGAGGTGGTTGCCGATCTCTTGGCCGCCTCCGACGACACCGACGACTTCGCCGTGCGGATGGACGAATTGGGCAACCGCCTGATTGCCGCGAAGGAAGCGTATTTCCAGCAGCGGGCCCACGACGAGCGGCTCTTCGGCAACCGTTTCGAGCCCGATCGTTAAGGCCCGCGTGCCTGAAAGGAGGAGGGCGCTTTGGCAGTTTCGGTGCAGCAAGCGGCGGCCGGTTCGCCGCTGGAGAACTTCGTGCGGGATTACGTGGAGACCAGCGGCGGCGTCTGGGACGAGGTGGAGCCGCAAGTCTACGACATCCTTCTGCCTTCGGTTGCGGGCGGGGCCGAGTTGGACGGCGGGGGCCGGGGGATCCTGCGGATCGCGTTCGACCCGGAGGCCCTCCCCGAGCACCCCGCGGCGCAACTAGCGAGTTTCGGCACCCCGCTGGTAGACCGGCTTCTGGGCGGCGCGATGCGCCGCGGCCGCTGCGCCCAGGCATACCTCAACGGCCTGAACCTGGCGCCCTACGACCTCCCGGCCCGCGTCCGCCGCTGCTTGACCCTGCCGGACGGCGCGGCGATGGAGATCCGCCGGACGCGGCCGCTGGATTTCCCCCAAGCGGTGTTCTGGTTCGAGGCGGCCTTCGTCAGCGACCAGAAAGAGTACGACATTCTCCAAATGGCTCTCGACCTGCACACGGGCCGGGAGGTCCGCCACCTGGAGCGGCTCCTCGACCACCGGCTGCTGGGCGAAGAGCCTTCGTTGTACCTGGCCGAGATTCACCGCATGAGTGTGGCAGCGGCCTATCCGTTGGTTCGCCAGGAAGTGCTCCGCACTCTGTCCGGCCTGGCCAATGTGCGGCGGCGAGAGTTGAGCTGCCGCGTGGAACGGCAAATCGGCCGCATGACCCGCTATTACAGCGACTTGCGGAGCGAGTTGGATGCACAAGCCCACCGCGCCCGGAACCGCGGAGACGAGTCGGCGAAGTTTGCCGCGCGACGCGAGGCCGTGGACCGGGAAGAGCGGCTCCGCGTGGCCGAACTCCGCCAGAAAAGCGCGCTGCGCGTCCATTTGCGGCTGATCAACCTGCTGGTGGTCCGGCAGCCCAAACTGCTCTTGCACGCGGTGCTCAGCGCGCCGCGGAGCAGGGCCCCGGAGCAGGAATTGGAGCTGGTGTGGGACCCGTTGGTGGAGTCGATGGAGCCCGCCGCGTGCCCCGAATGCCGGCGGCCGACCGTGGTTTTCCAGGTGGGCCGCCGGTCGCGGCTCATGTGCGGGCACTGCGCCGCTCCGGACGCACCCGGCAAGGGAGCCAAATAGGGTCTGACGATCCCGGGAGCGCGAGGCTCCTGCCGAGCCGGGCAAGAAAACGCGAGTTTGGCGACCAGAAGTGCGGCTCGGCAGGAGCCTCGCCCTCCCGAAGTCACGCAATCTCACTTGGACAAGAGCAGGATTTTCACCCGGTATCCCCACGATTCCATGGACAGGAGGAAGAAACCCATGGGAATGAAAGACCGACGGAAACTCGAAAAGAAGAGAAGAAAAGAAAGGGAGCGGGCCCGCCGCGCCGAGAAAAGCCCGCCGTTGGCCTACCACGGCAACAAGTACAAGACAAAGGAACTCATTCTCTGCCTTCACCGGGCCGAGGTGGGAGTCTATGAATCCTTCGTGATGCTGGATCGAAGAATCACCGACCACCAAGTGAAGTCGGCGTTGGAGCGGCTCGTTCTGCAACTGCGCCAAGGCTCGCCCGTGGAACAGCAAGAAGGCGAGGTTCTCCACGCGTCTTCGGACAGGCCGGAGGAATTCATCCTCTGGAACATCCACCGCAACTGGCAAGACCTCTTCGAGAAGGAGCCGCGGCCCAGCCGCGATGCCCTGGTGGGCGTGCTCCGGACCATCCTCGGCTCCGTGGAGACCTGGAGCTCGGTCAGCCCCACGTCCCGCGGGTACCTGAGCTTCCTGGAGGGCTTCATGCACAAGACGGGCGTCTCGGTGCAGAAGTGCGGGCCCGACTTCGAGCCGGAACCCGAGCCCGAAGAAGACGAGGAGGAGGAGCTCTTTTCGCTCGGCCGCCAGTGGTGCGAGTTCGGCGTCCCGGAGACCCGTGCCGACTTCATCGAACTGGCCGAGTCCCTGATCCACTCCGGCGAGGGAGAGAAGGTCGTGGAAACCTGCCAGCGGCTGATCGGCGAGCACCAGTCAGCCCCCTTCACGGCAGAATTGTCCGTCCTTTCGATCCGCGCCCAGCAAGCCATGCTGGCCGACATGCAGTAGCGCCTCGGCCCGGTATACTTGCGGGACCAGGCGGCTTTCGGTAGCCTAGGGCGTGTCCGCCGACCGGTCGGACCAAGGTCTTGGGAAGCCAGCCTCTCAGGAGCCGAAAGAATGGCAAGACCCCGAGCAAGGCAGTATGCGATCGGCGTGGACTATGGGACCAACAGCGTCCGGGCGTTGGTGGTGGACGTGGGCGACGGGGCGGAAGTGGCAACCCACGTCTGCAACTACCCCAGCGGCCAGCAGGGGATTCTCTTGGACCGGAAGGACCCGAATCTGGCCCGGCAGAACCCGGCCGACTACATCGAGGGTTTTTTCAGGTCGGTTCGTGGGGCCCTGAGGGCGGCCCGAAATGCCCGCGGGTTCCGGCCGGAGCAAGTAATCGGGATCGGCGTGGATACCACCGGATCGACCCCCATCCCGGTGGATCAAAGCGGTATGCCGCTGGCCTTGCAGCCGAAGTTCAAGAAACACCTGGCGGCCCACGCCTGGCTTTGGAAGGATCACACCGGGCACGCCGAAGCGGCGGAGATCACCCAAAAGGCCCGCGAGACCGGGGCCCCCTACCTGGCCAAGTGCGGCGGCACGTACAGCTCCGAGTGGTACTGGTCCAAAGTCTTGCACTGCCGGCGGTCCGCCGCTCAGGTGTTCGCCGCGGCCTATGCCTGGGTCGAGCTGGCCGATTTCGTCCCGGGCTACCTCACAGGCCGGCTTGATCCCCACACGGTCCCGCGCGGGATTTGCCCGGCCGGCCACAAAGCGATGTACAACGACCAATGGGGGGGGCTGCCGAGCGAGGAGTTCTTGGCGAGCATCGATCCGGACTTGGTCCAGGTCCGCCGCCGCTATACGGATCGGGCGGTCCCGGCCGACCAGAAGGCCGGCGAGCTCCTGCCCGAGGTGGCGGCGAAGGTCGGGCTGCCTGCCGGACTGCCTGTCGCCGTGGGGGCATTTGATGCCCATACGGGGGCGGTCGGAGCCGGAATCAAGCCCGGAACCCTGGTCAAGATCATCGGCACGAGCACCTGCGACATGATGGTCGTGCCCATGGATCAGCCCTTGGCCGACGTTCCCGGGCTGTGCGGGATCGTTCCTGGGTCGATCATCCCCGGCATGTACGGGCTGGAAGCGGGTCAATCGGCCGTGGGCGACATTTTCAACTGGTTCGCCGGCCACCTGGCCCCCAAGCAGTACGTCGCCAAAGGGGATGCCCATGCGAATCTCACGCGGGAGGCCCAGAAGCTCAAGCCCGGCGAGAGCGGGCTTTTGGCCCTCGACTGGAACAACGGCAACCGCACGATCCTGGTCGATCCGCTGCTCACCGGACTCTTGATGGGCCAGACCCTGCACACGACGGCGGCTGAGATCTATCGCGCCCTGGTCGAGGCGACCGCCTTCGGGGCCCTCACGATCATCAAGCGTTTTGAGGAGTACGGCGTGGCCGTCCACGAGGTGGTCAACTGCGGCGGAATCGCCGAGAAGAACCCGTTTGTGATGCAGATCTACGCCGACGTTTGCAACCGGCCGATGAAGGTCAGCCGCTCGGCCCAGACGTGTGCCCTGGGGGCGGCGATCTTCGGCGCCGTGGTGGGCGGGGCCTACGGGACCACCGAAGAGGCCCAGGAGCGAATGACCGGCGTCAAGGCCAAGGTCTACCGCCCCAATCAGGCCACGGCCGCCGTCTACGCCGAGTTGTACGCCCTGTACCGCACGCTGCACGACGCCTTCGGCACGCCCAACGGCCAAATGCAGCTTCACCGGGTGATGAAGGAATTGATTGCGATGCGGGATCGGGTACGAAAACGCTGATACGCGCGGAAAACTAAACGCAACGGAGACGGGCTATCAGCCGTCGGCAATCAGCTATCAGCAGAGCCTCCCGAGCGGCGGTTGGCGGACGAATCGCGATGCCTGATGACTGATAGCTGATAGCTGAAAGCCGATCGCTGATAGCTGATAGCTGACGACTGAAAGCCGAAGGCTCCCCATGGACCTCGCCGCACTGCGCGAAGAAGTCTGCTACGCCAACAAGATGCTGCTCACCGCCGGCCTGGTGACGATGCACTCGGGCAACGCCAGCGGCCTGGATCGCCGCAGCGGGCGGCTGGTCATCAAGCCGTCCGGCGTGGACTACGACACGCTCACCCCGGAGATGCTCGTCGAGGTGGCGCTGGAGACGGGCGAAGCAGTCGGCTCGAAGCTGCGGCCCAGCGTCGACCTGCTGCACCATCTGTATCTTTACCATCACATGCCCGGGGTGTGCGGAATCGTACACACCCACAGCAATTACGCCACGGCTATGGCGGCGCTCGGGCGGCCGATCCCCGTGTGCCTGACGGCCATCGCCGATCAATTCGGGGCCGAGATCCCCTGCACCCCTTACGTCGACAACGAGGCGGACCACATCGGCAAGACGATCTTGAGATACCGCAACCGGTCGCCGGCAATCCTTCTGGGCAATCACGGCGTGTTTGCCTGGGGCACGACGGTGCGCGAGGCGCTCAAGGTGGCCGTCATGACCGAGGACGTGGCCAAGACGGTTCACCTGGCGATGCAGCTCGGCCCGCCGCGCGAGATCCCGCCGGAGGAAGTCAAGAAATGGTACGACCGCTACCGCTACGGGTACGGGCAAACGCCGGAGGCCAAGACGTAGCACGAGGGCAAACGCCGATGGATTGGGTCGGGGCTATCAGCCGTCGGCTATCAGCTATCAGCATGAATCCGCGACCGCTGGTCGCGGTGGAATCCCCGAAGTTAGCCAACTGCACGGAGAACGAACTGTGAATGCCAAAGACATCCTTCGCCAGGTCGTGGAATTCGGATGGATGATTGCCCGCTCCTACGTGGACGACTTCACCGACGCCGAGCTGCTGACGCGGCCCGTGCCGCAGGCGAATCACGCGGCCTGGCAGCTCGGGCACGCGATCGCCGGCACCCGCGAGATGCTCACGATGCTGGGCCACCAGCCGCCCGAGCTGCCGGCCGGCTTCGCGGATGCCTACACCAAAGAGACCGCCGCGTCGAACGATCCGGGCAAATTCACCACGAAGGCCGAGTACCTCGCCTTGGCGGACCGGATGAAGGCCGCCACGCTGGCGGCCATCGACGCCACGCCGGACGGCGCCTTGGAGCAGCCCGGGCCCGAGGCGATGCGCGAGTACGCCCCGACCGTCGCCTCGGCCCTGATCGTGCTGGGCCTCCACCCGATGATGCACGCGGGCCAGTTCGTTCCCATCCGCCGCAAGCTCGGCAAGCCGGTGTTGTTCTGATCTTGCCAGGCACAGTGGAGCAGTCTGGAATGGACACGGGCTATCAGCTTTCAGCTATCAGCTTTCCGCTGCCATCCTTGCGATTTCCTCATTGCTGATAGCTGACTGCTGAAAGCCGATTGCTCTACATTGAATACACTTTCGCAGACCCTAGGAGCAACCCATGCCAGTCAAGCTCGACAAACCGGTCCTCGGCTTCATTCCGGCCCACCGCGGGGCCTTTAGTATCGAGTTAGCCGCGAAAATGCGGGACGAGACGATCAAGGCCATCCAGAAGGCCGGCATCGAGGTCGTCGCTCCCTCGCCCCAAGAGACCAAGGCCGGCTGCGTCCAGAGCCGGCAGGAGGCCGAGCTGTGTGCCGACTTGTTCCGCAAGGCGAAGGTCCAGGGAATCGTTGTCGGGGCGGTGAACTTCGGCGAGGAGCAGGCCGTCGCCTGGACCGTGCGCCAGGCGAAGCTCGACGTGCCCGTCCTGATCTTCGGCTGCCAGGAAGAAGAGGTGCTCACGCGGAAGACGCCCCGCCGGGATTCCTTTTGCGGCCTCTTGTCGATCGGCGAGGTGCTGCGGCAGATTGGGGAGAAGTACTCGGTCGGCTCGCGGCCGATCTGCTTCCCTTCCGACGCCTCGTTTGCGGCGGACCTGGACTGGTTCAGCCGTGTCTGCCGGGTGGTGACCGGCGTGCGCAACGCCCGCTACGGCCAGATCGGCACCCGGCCCGACGCCTTCTGGACCTGCCGCTTCGACGAGAAGCAGCTCCAGCGGCTCGGGGCGACCACGGTGGTCTTGGATCTCTCCGAGGCGATCGGCGGGGCCAACGCCATCGGGGACTCCGATCCGGAAGTCGCGAAGATCGCCCAGGCGATCGGCCAATATGCCGACGCCTCGGTGATGCCGCCGCCGCAGCTCCTCAAGAGCGCGAAGCTGGAGCTCTTCCTGCGTCGCTGGTGCCGGGAAAACGGGATTCACGCCCTGGCGGTCCAGTGCTGGACCTCGATCCAGAACAACTACGGCGTGTCGAGCTGCCTGACGATGAGCCGCTTCGGCGACGAGGGGATGCCCAGCGCGTGCGAGTCGGACATTCTCGGGGCGATGTCGATGCACGCCTGCATGTTGGCCAGCGGCAGCCCGGCCGCCCTGGCCGACTGGAACAATCTCCACAACGAGGACGAGGAGCTGGCCAACGTCTGGCACTGCGGCGTCTTCCCCGCCTCGTTCACCAAGCGGCGGGCGAAGATCGGCGTCCACGAGATCATGGTCAAGGCCGGCGGGGCCAAGTACGACGATGCCCTGGGCACCGTGGAACTCCTGGCCGACCCGTCCCCCTTGACCCTATGCCGCGTCACCCAGGACCCGGACGGGGCGTGGAAGTCAGTCATTGCCCAGGGGAACATCGAGGAGAACAAGGCGGAGACCTTCGGCGGCTACGGCTGGTGCCGGATCAAGAACCTCCAGCGGCTCTACCGGAACGTGCTGTTGCGGCACTTTCCGCACCACGTGGCGATCACGCAGACGCACGTGGGCAACGTCTTGTGGGAAGCCCTGGGCAACTACCTCGGCATGAGCGTATACCACGCGGCGCAGCACACGCCGGGGCTGTATACGTCGAGGCTGCCGTTTTGAAGAGGAGCTAGGGGGCAGGGGCGAGGGGCCAGAGAAGAGGCAGTAGGGATCGCTTTGGCGATAGGCTTCAGCTTAGTATCAGCCGACGCCCCGGTTCGCCCTGGGGCCCCTTTGTGGTGGCATCCGCCCCTCCGCGAAGGCTCCGGGGAACGTTCGTCGCCGCCTCTCCATTCGCGCCTATTCGCTATGTTCCTATCCGTCGGCTTCGCCGCCCCAACGAGAAGGGGGCGGTGCCCCGGCTCCCTCGACCTCGCCGCCCCGATCCGGGCCTAGGGTTTCCCGGTTGGGGTGCATGCCGCGCCGCTTGTGCCCCCGGATTCTCGGCAGCGTCATTTCTCCTCCATCACCGTCCAAGCACTGAGGGCACGTATGAACCGGCATTCTCTGCTCGCTTGTTCCTGTTTGAGTATCGCTATTGCCGGCCTGGCTGCGGTCGTGGGGCGAGGCGGCGATAGGGACCCCGTCACGACACCGCCGCCCGAAAGTAGCGCCGCACCCGTCGCGATCGGCAACCCCGGCTTCGAGGCCGGGTTGTCCGCGCCCTGGGGGACCGGCCAGTACGCCGAAAACCGCTCCACCTGGTGGACGAGCGGCGATTGCCAATCCACCGCCGAGGTCGATGCCCAGGTCCGCAAGAGCGGCGCAGCATCGCTGCACGTTGTGAACCGGTCGCCCCGGGCTCCCCACGTCTTCGGCACCACGCAGCAGCCCGTGACGATCGAGCCGGGCCGGCGGTACCGCATCAGCCTTTGGGCCCGCGCCGAAAAGCTCGCTTCCGACGGGGCCGTGAGCATCGTGGTCGATGAGGACTGGAGGGTGCGGCCGATTCGCCTTCCGCGAGGGACTTACGACTGGACGGAGTTCACGGGGGAGTTCTCCCTGCCCGAGACGACCGCGCCACTGCGCATTCTCTCGGAAGACGCGGGAGAGGCGTGGCTGGACGACGTCGAAATCGTGCCGACGGGCGGCGAGCAATCCTTGGAGCCGACGGCCGATTCCGCCGCCGCACCTCCGGCAAGTGTTTCCGGGAAACTGGAGATCAAGGACGACAAGGGGACGGTGGTCGAAACGCTCACCATCGCCATCGACCTTAAGGAGCAGTCGTTCTCGGGCGAGCTTCGCATGGACTACACGTTTCCCCACCCCACCGGCCGCCTGGAAATCAAGGGGTCCGGGAATCTCAAAGGCCGATACGTCGGCGACGCCCGCAGCGGCGCCCTGAGAGGCTCCGGCGCCTTTACCACCAGCGGCAGCCATTCCGTCGACGGCAAGGTCACCAAGCGGACCGGGGATCTCCCGATCCAAGTGACGGGGAAGCTTGAAGGCGGGAAGGTGAAGGGCTTGCTGACCATCAGCGGCAAGCCAAGGCCGATTGTCGTCGACGTGAAATGAACCGGCGTGCGTGCGCCGACCGAGAAGGAGGAGACCATGAGAAAGCTACCGATCGTGACGCGGTGCGTGCTCGCAGCATCGGCTGCCGTTTTCGCGACCGCCGTGAGCCGGGCGACGCCCGCGTACTCCGACTGGCCTGTGAGCATCGACAGCGACACCGGCTTTGCCGACCTCGGCAACGCGATCAAGAGGGAACCGGGTTTTCCCGCCCATGGGTCGGACGTGGAGAAGGCGAGGTACATTCACTCGCGGATGGGAGACGTGGCAAGGAAATACGGCCTCAAGGCCGGGAGCGGCGGGCTGGTCAGCAACGTCGTGATCGGGCTCTCTCGCGTCGGCCTGAATCCCGATCCGGAGAATGCGGATGGCCTGAAGGGGTCTTTCGGATGGGGGAACTGCGGAGAGTGGTCGTACGCTTTCTCAGAGATCCTGGGCGGCGCCGACGTCGCGTGCCGCGTCATCTTTGCAGATAGCGCCCGCGGGACCGGACACAGCGCCGGGTTTGGGGGAACCGATACCACGGTGATCGTCGAGGAGCGAAGCCGCGACGGCAAGATCTCGCGGCGCGTCTTCGATCCCTTCCGCGCGGCGTTCCACAGCGCCACCTACGTGCCCACCGACGGAACCCTCAAAGACTGGGGCGATCGCCCTCTGACCGATGCCGACAAGTGGCAAGGCGAATCGGGAGACAGTTGGCAGACCATGATAGGATCCAAGCCGTTCATCAAGGATGCCACCAACGAGAGCGAACTCCCGGCCGTCGCGTCCAGGTCTCTCCCCAGCACCACCGCCCGGCCGGCTCCCGCCGGAACCTCCGGAAACGCGCCACGCCCCGGCGGCGGCAGTGCCGATCCGAACAAGGCCGCCCGCGAAGCGGCACTCCAGCAGGCCCGCGAGGCGATGGCTCGTGCCTATGTCCTGGCCGGATACCTCGAGTCGTCGCAGAGTCGGATCGCAGCGGACTACCTCGCCGCAGCCAAGGGGCCCTTCCAGAAGGCCAAGGCTGCGATGGCGGCTTTAGACGGCGTGTCCTCGAAGAGTCCGGCGATCCAGACCAGCCGGACCGAGTTGAGAAGGCAGATCGACGCCTTCAAGTCCAAGACGGCGGCGCTCGAAAAGGCGTACATGCCCGTCTTCGACGTGGAGAGGCCGGCCGCTGAGCGGGCTCGCGTCATTTGCGGCTATGCCCAGCGGTGCGCCGCCACTCCCGCCGACCAAGTGCGCGTCTGGAAGAAGGAGGCCAACTCCCTGGTCAATCAGACGGCCAAAGCTTTCCAGAACGCGCAGCAGGGGATCGAAGCGGTGAAGACCTCGCTCCAGCAGCAACGCGACGACATCTCCCGCGGGACCACCCAATTCACAACTCTCTACCAGTCGGTTCGCGCGCAGCTCCCGTCCCTCCGTGCCCTGGAGGACTCCCAAGCCGAGATTCGGACGGTCCTGCGCCGGGCCGACGCCCTCCGCGTGGAAATGGGCAAGGCGTTTCAAGAATCGAGGACGATCCGGCAGACGGTCAACGGGCTGCTGCAACCGCATGCCGGCAACGAGGAAGTCGATCGAGTCATGGGCCAGGTGAACCGGCTCGTGGGCAATCTGAGAGACCCTGAAGCGGTCGTCGGCAGCCTGCGAACGCGGTTCGAGGGCCACGGGGGCCTTTCCGCGGTGGCAGCACGTAGTCTCGACAGCTATCGCGCCCTCGTCCAGACGATCGACACGCTCAACGCCGGCCGGGAGGCCGCCGACGCGGAGAACGCCTTCCAGGAGGCCGAAACCGTGCAGCTTGTGGGCGAGAAGCGGGTCAGAAAGGTTTACGAATCCCTACACAAGGCCCTGCAATGCTACGCCGGCATCAAGGGCGGCGTTCCGCCGAAACCGCCGGTCGTCAATCTGCGCAGCGTGAACTTGACCGGAACCTGGATCTGCCCCGGGGCGACCTTGACCATCCGGGGAAACGCCAACTCGACGATCACGGCCACGTACGTTCGCCCCCGGGACAACTGCCGGCACGAAGAGACGTTTACCCTTCGCAAGGTCAATGAGCAGGGGCCCCTGTACTTCGAGGGGACATTCGTGGACGTGGACAAGTTCTGCTGCGGGAACCAAGGGGTCCTGCAGTATTGGCTGACCGACTCCAATACGCTCCACGGCAGGGTCGCCTGGTGGTCCAAGGGGAAACCCCAGCCCGCCAAGTTGGGTTGGACCGACTGGGTCACTGCCCATCGCAAATAGTACTACGGCGCCAACTCGGCGGAAAAAGGGGGACTGGCTCCGTGGCGCAAACCAGGATGACACTGGGAGCATGCTCGCCGCCACGGTGGCTGTCCCCTTTTTCCGCCAGGCGGCTCGGGTAAGCGACAGGGGCCGTTTGCCGCGCGGCCGCCCGCGGCCAACCTTCGCTCGGTGCCCGCTTCCCACAAACGGCAGCGGTCCCCTTCGATGGACCCTTGCAGTTACCGCGGTTTCTGGCACAATGAGTCTGGAGACTGTTCGCCCGATCGCCCGGCTGGCGGTGCTAGTGGGGTATGTTAACCATGCTAGGGCATAAGCGACGCGTCTTGGCGGTCTTGCTCGCACTGTCATGGCTCGGCCGGTCGATTGCCGCCGACCCGCCGGGGTCGGCTGAGGTCCGGAAGGTCGTGATCCCCTTCGACTTCGTCTCCAAGTGGGACGACGGCCGCTACGGCCAGATGGTCGGCGAGCTGATCTGGAAGCGGCTGGACCGGCAGAAGGGATTCCTCATCCCCGAGTCGATTCAGGACATCCGCGATCTCTGCGCCGCCAACGGTGTGCGGATCACCCCCGAGACGCCCCTGGAGAAGGTCGGCGAAGTGGTCCGCAAGGACTTCGAGGCCCAAATCGGCATTTGGGGGAGCGTCGAGCGGGCCCCCGGCACGGACGGCGAGATCTACGACCTGGTGATCCGCTGCGTCGATTTCTCCGGCCCCGAGCCCAAGGTGATCTATGAGAAGACCGGCGTGCGGACCAACTCGGTGAGCGAGATCCCGCACCTGTACGTCAAGGAGATGCTCGACAAGCTCTACGACCGCCGGCCGGGCGAGCCCCCGGCAGTCGATCCGCGGATCGAAGAGCGGTGGAAGACGGGCCGGAGCCTGGTCGTCGGCGATTTCGAGACCGCCGTCCGCGGCGTCCCCAAGGGTTGGGAGTCCCGCGCGGGCCAACAGCGTGAGCCGCTGGGGAACCTGGTCAAGTGGGTGCCCGAAGGGGGCAGCTCGCAGAACCACGTGATCCGGTTCACGTTTCCCGCCTCCGTCGGCGACAACGAAGGGGTGATGTACTACAGCGACGAGTTCCCGGTGGAAGACGGGGCCATGTATCGCTTCCAGTGCCGCTGGCGGACCACCGGCCCGACGGTCAAGGTGTTCATCAAGTGCTACGATCAGATGACCTCCGAGTACCGCCGGGAGCCTGGCCGGGCCGCTTCGGAGTCGGCGCCGGACCCCGTCACCGGCAGCCTGAACTCTCCCGGCCAGCGCCGCGAGGTCTACCGCAGCCAGCAGAACCTGAAAGGCCCCAAGAACGCCTGGAACACCCACACCCAGGATTTCACTCCCAAACACACCAAGTACTCGCCCAAGTCGGGCCGGGTGATGCTCTACGCCTATCTCGGCGGCGGCTCGGTGGAATTCGACGACATCGTGCTCAAGCAGGTCGCTGCTCCGCCCTCGCTGAACATCGTTAAGGACGGCCGCCACTCCAGCGCGAGCAAGGTCACGTTGAAGGAAATGGAGGAGAACGAGCGCCGCGGCAAAGAATCGCGGGAGGCGATTCGCAAGGAGGAAGAGGCCCGGAAGAAAAAAGACCGGGAGGCGAAGCAAGCGGAACCCGCCGACGACTCGGGGGGATGACCTCAGCCATCAGCCATCAGCTTTCAGCCATCAGCCATCAGCCATCAGCTTTCAGCCATCAGCTTTCAGCCTTCAGCCTTTCCCCCTCCTTCCCATGCCGCTCTTTCCGAAGGACGGCCACGCGTGTAGACTTAGAGGACTTGCCTGTCGATAGCCAACCGACCCAGGGAACACGTGGAATGCGCCGAGCCATCTTGACGTCGCGGAATCGTTTCCTGCAAGTCCTCTCGTGTCTGGCAGCGGTGCTCGTGGCCGGGCAATTGCCCGCTTGGGCCGCTCCGCCCGAGCCGCAGTATCCGCAGGTCGTACCGGTCACCAAGACCTTCAACAACGTGCCGTTTAGCTACCGGATCGAGTCCCGCTCGGAGAAATCGAACTGCGTGGTCTACCGGCTCACGTATCCGTCGCCGGTGGTGACGGCGCTTGCGCAGAACAACACGGTGCCGGCCGAGTACTACGTGCCCTTGGGGATGCGGCCCGAAGACCCCAAGCGCCCCGCCGTCATCTGCATGCACATTCTCGACGGCAACATGGAGCTGGTCCGCATGACGGCCACGCAGTTGGCGTCGCACGGCATCGCGGCCATTTTGTTCAAGCTGCCGTATTACGGCGAGCGCGGGCCTCCCGAGGGCCCCCGGGCGATGGCCGCCAGGCCGCAGCTCCTGGTCAGCGCCATGACGCAGGGGATCGAGGACATGCGGAGGACGATCGACCTCTTGGTTTCGCGCCCGGAGGTGAACCCTGAGCGGATCGGGATCACCGGGATCAGCCTGGGCGGGATCGTCGCCGCGACTTCCGCCGGCAGCGAGCCGCGGCTCTCCCGCGCGATGCTCGTCCTGGCCGGCGGCGACCTGCTAACGATGATCCACCATGCCCGCGAGACGGAGGGATTGAGCCGCCTCTTGGTGGGCCTCTCGCCGGAAGAGCGGGCGAAGCTCGAACAGGCCATCCGGGCGGTCGACCCGCTCCGCCATGCCCCCGGCTTGCGCGAGCGGGCCCAGGCTGGCAAAGTGCTGATGGTCAACGCGGCCGAAGACGAGGTTATCCCCCGCCCGTGTACCGATAAGCTTGCCCGTGCCTTGGGGATCGCCGACCGGGTGGAATGGCTCGACGGCCTCGGGCACTACACGTCCCTCGCGGCCCTGCCGCAGATCATGGAGAGGATGGTCGTTTTCTTCGCCGAGGACTTGCCCCCGGCATTGAAGGTCCAGCCGCCGCCGTCGGCTCCCAAGACGCCCTTGGAGACCGTGCTGGCGATCGTCGAGCAGGCGATCGGTTTTCTTACGGCCGAGCCGATCCGCGGGCGGTGCCACGCGGCGGATCTGGCCGTCACCGTTACTCCCGCGGGCGAGAAGACCTACAAGGGCCGGCTCCTCTTTATCCGGGGGGCCGAGGGGCGGTTCAAGCTGGAGTGCAAGCTTCCGGTCGTCGGCGACGTGGCCATCGGTCAGGGTAAATACCCCTGGATGGCCTCGGCTCGCAGGACGCTCTTCCGAGGAGTCGAGAGCGGCGGTGCGAAGCCCCAGGACCCGGTGGCCTTTGCCGACCCGGAGCACCTCGTGAGGATCCGCATGGTGGCGGGGGCGATCGCCGGCGCTCGGCTGGCCCCGGAGATCCTCGAGCCGCTGGCCGCCGTGACCGGCGAGCCGGCGGGCGGGCGCGACCAGGCGATCCGCATCGCGCTCAAGGGGAGGAACCGCGGCACGCTGCGCCTCCTCCTTGGAGAGGACGGCAAGACTCCCCGCACTTTGACCTTTGACTTCCCCGGCGCCCAAGGCGCCGTCAAGTTCAACGGCTGGCAGACGAACACCGTGGCCCACGAGGCCATGTTTGATCCCCCGGCCGGGCTCACCCCCAAGGAAGTCCCGGCGGAGGAGCTCCGGCGGGTTTTCTCCGCGATGTTTAACTTTGCCATGGAGAAAGCGCGATGAGAAACCACGCGGTTCGATCGAGGAGTCCGGTCCACGCCCTTCGATGGGTCGCTTGTGGGGCGCTCCTCCTATCCTTGGCGGCGGTATCCGCCGCGGCGGAAACGCCGGCCCCGATCCAGCTTCTAGCCCGCGATCCCGGCGGCCACGGCCTGCTCTGTCGAATCCAAGGCAAGACCGTGCTCATCGTGGCCGGCACTCCCGAGCAGATGGGCACCGCACACGGCACGCTCGCCAGAGAGAAGGCCCGCAAGATGGTCGAGACCATGCTCTACCTCGTCAACGGGGCGGAGAGCATCCGCTCCGGCCAGTGGTTTTTCGACGGCATGGGAGAGATCCAGCGGCGGACCCTCCCCTACGTCCCCGAGAGATTCCTCGTCGAGTGCGATGCCCTCTCGAAGGCCGCCGGCGTCTCCACGCGGGACGGCCGCTATGCCAACATGGTCCCCGAGAAGTTCCATTGCAGCGGCGTGGCCGTGCGGGGTAAAGCCACCAAAGACGGCCGGGTGCTCCACGCCCGCGTCCTCGACTACATGCGGGACATCAACCTCCAGAGCGCCGCGGCAGTCCAGGTGTTCCTGCCCGAAGGGAAGAACAAGTGGATGAGCCTCGGCTACGCCGGCTTCATCGGCACCGTCACCGCGATGAACGAGAAAGGGCTTGCCATCGGCGAGATGGGCGGCCGCGGCGAGGGCGATTGGGACGGCATCCCGATGACGCTGCTCTTGCGGGACGTCATGGAGCGGGCCTCGACCGTGGAAGAAGGACTCCAGATCCTCCGCGAAGCCCGGCGGACCTGCGAGTACTATTACGTCCTGAGCGACAAGTCGCGGAACATCGCCGGCGTCCACGCCGACGCCCGGCAGATCACCATCCTCCTCCCCGGCAAGCAGGATTCCCGCTTGCCCTTCGTGCCGGAGGATACGGTGCTCGTTTCGGGCCCGGGGCGGGCCGAGGCCCTCAGCCAGCGGCTCCAGGAGCACTACGGCCGGATCGACGTTCCCACGATGATCGAGATCATCAAGCGGCCCGTCGCGATGAGCTCCAACCTGCACAACGCCGTCTTCGCGGCGGAGACCCTCGACATGTGGTTTGCCGACGCCGGAAAACACACCCCCGCCTGCGATGAGCGGTACGCCCACTGCAATCTCGGCGAGCTGATCCGCTTCTACCAGCGGACGATGACCCCGAGCGTTCGGAGCGCCGCCGCACGATGAATAGACCGTTTGCGGTGTTGTGGCCTTTCTTGCGAATCGCTGCTCTCGCGGCGGCTGCCGTATGCGGGCCGTCAGCGCACGTTAGCCCGGCCGCGCCGCCCAACGTCGTGCTCATCATCGGCGACGACCAGGGTTGGGGCGACTTCGGCTTCATGGGCCATCCGGCGATCCGCACGCCGCACCTGGACCGGCTCGCCTCGCAGGGAGTCCTGTTTACCCGCGGCTATGTCCCTTCGAGCCTCTGCCGGCCGAGCCTGGCCTCGATCGTCACCGGGCTGTATGCGCACCAGCACGGGCTGACGTGCAACGACCCGCCCGACGGCCTCGCGCCGGCCGAGCAGCTCCGCCAGCGCCGCGAGCAAATCGCGAAGATCGAGCAGGTGCCGGCGCTCCCCCGCCTGCTGGCGGCCCGGGGTTATCTCTGCCTCCAGACCGGCAAGTGGTGGGAAGGGGATTTCCGCCGAGGCGGATTCACCGACGGGATGACCCACGGCGATCCGTCGCGCGGCGGCCGCCACGGGGACGAAGGGCTCAAGATCGGCCGCCAGGGCATGGCCCCGATCTTCGAGTTCCTCGACCGGGCCGGCGACCGGCCGTTTTTCGTCTGGTACGCGCCGATGATGCCGCACGAGCCCCACAATCCGCCGCCGCAGCTCTTGGACAAGTACCGCGCGAAAACCGATTCCCTGCACGTGGCCCGCTACTGGGCGATGTGCGAGTGGTTCGACCGGACGTGCGGACAGTTGCTCGACTACTTGGACAAAAAGAAGCTGGCCGAGAACACTCTCGTCGTATTCGTCGTCGATAACGGCTGGATCCAGCAGCCGGACCGCGGCGGTTTCGCCCCCAAGTCGAAGCGGTCGCCGTACGACGGGGGCCTCCGCACGCCGGTCATCCTGCGATGGCCCCGCCGTATCACGCCGCGGAAAGACGCAGAGACCCTCGTCAGCAGCATTGACCTGGCGCCCACGATCCTTGCCGCTTGCGGGCTGAAATCGTCGCCCGAGATGCAGGGCGTCAACCTCCTCGACTCCGATGCCCTGGCGAAGCGGAAGACGATCTTCGGCGAGGTCTTCACGCACAGTGCGGTGGACGTCCACCGGCCGGCGGCGAATCTCCAGTATCGCTGGTGCCTGGAGGGCCGCTGGAAGCTGATCCTGCCCCATGCGGCCAACGTCCCCGGCGGCCTGCCCGAGCTGTACGACGTGCCGGCCGACCCGCACGAAAGCGCCAACCAGGCCGTCGCCCGTCCCGACGACGTCGCCCGGCTTCGCCGCCAGATCGACGCCTGGTGGCCGCTTACTGACGTGCCCTAGGCCTGACGGACGTGCGGGACGAGGGTAGAATATCTCTTTTCCCGAGAGGAGCCATGTCATGTCGAAAATCACGCGTAGACGTTTCGTCGGCACTTCGGTCCTGGGCACCGCCTCGATCGCCGCGGGAGCGGCTGTCATGGCGCCGGCGGTCTCCCTGCGGGCCGGGTCACCCAACAACAGGGTCGTTCTGGCCCTGATGGGCGCCGGCGGCCGGGGGATGCAGATCACCAGCAGCATGGCCCAATTGAAGGACGTGGCGGTCAAGTACGTTTGCGACGTGGAGGACGCCCGCGGCCGGGCCGGCTGCGCCCAGTTCCAGAAGATCCAGGGCACCGCTCCGCAGCACGTCGTGGACCTCCGCAGGGCCCTCGACGACAAGGACGTGCACGGCGTGGTCGTCGCCACGCCCGAGCAGTGGCACGCGTTGGCCACCGTTTTGGCCTGCCGGGCCGGCAAGGACGTGTACGTCGAAAAGAACATCTCGCTTTCCATCTGGGAAGGCCGCAAGATGGTCGAGGCCGCCGCCAAGTACCGGCGGATCGTCCAGGGGGGCTTTCAGAACCGCAGCGCACCTTATGCCTTTTCGGCCCGAGAGTACATCGCCAAGGGCGGGCTGGGCAAGGTGCTGTACGTGAACGTTTTCGGCATGTTGCCGACCACTTACGGCGGCTATCCCTTGCGCAAGGAGCCGGACTCGCCGGTGCCGCCGGGCTTGGACTGGGACCGCTGGCTCGGCCCGGCCCCGCTCCGCCCGTACAACCGGGACGTACACCGCAACTGGTACGGCTACTGGGACTTCTCCGGCGGCAACGGCTCCGACGCGATCCACACGCTCGACCTGGCCCGGATGGCGCTCGGCGACCTGCCGCACCCCAACTTGATCCAGTGCATCGGCGGCCGCCTCCAGTTCGACGACGGCGGCGAGATGCCCGACGTCCAGATCGTCACCTACCGGTTCGACAAGCTGGTGATGAGCTTCCTCAACACGGGCTTCACGCCCTACAACGCCAAATCAGCGAACGAGGTCCGCTACGGCACGAAGTTCCCCTACTGGCCGCAGAACGCCGACCGGATCGAGGTCTTCGGCACGAAGCGGATGATGTACCTGGGCCGGCACGGGGCCGGCTGGCAGGTCTTCGAGGGCGACGGCAAGCTCGTGGCCGAAGACAAAGGCTACCACCCCGACAAGTGGCACCTGCCGAACTTCATCGACTGCATCCGCTCGCGCAAGGCCCCCAACGGCAAGATCGAACAGTGCCACCGCAGCGCCTGCCTGGAGCACTTTGCCAACGTGGCCTACCGCGCCGGAAACCTGCGATTGGAGTTCGACGGCGCGAGCGAGACCTTCGACAGCCCGACCGCCAACAAGTTCCTCAGGCCGGCCTACCGCGGCGACTACCGCGTGCCGGATGCAGTTTGACAGCACCGGGCCACTCGAACGACCGCCCCCCGGTGAGCATGGGGGATCTGGGGACGTCTCGGGAAGGTGCCGGGGAGGTCTGGGGAAGCTTCAAGGAAGGCTACTTGACACCCCGCGCCGCTCTGCTAGCCTGAAGGCGTCTTGTGAGGAAGGATGCGGTGCGCGTCATTCGGAAACCATATAAGACGCGGAAACATCGCAAGAACAGCCTTAACCTCTTGCCACCCAAGAGCTTAGACAGATTCTTGCGCGGAGTGTTATCTGGAAAGAAAACCCGAAACGGGTTTATCTGGAAACCATCTAAACAGAAGTTGGGCCCGCGGGAGGCGAACGAAAGACGAACCCCAAAAGGCACCCGCGTGTCACCTTGGAGAATATCCATCGACGGAACGCTCTATGCCGACGAATCACGGGATCTACCGAAAGCTTCCAACAACCCCCGGGCAACGGCTCACCGCGGACGAGGCGATGGTGTTCCGATACGGCATCTGGCGGATCTTCGAGGCCCTGAAGGCGGGGCCGTTCTTGGCGAACCCGGACGACCGGCGGAGGGCGGCCCAACTCGAACACCACTTCCGGACCCTGTGCCAGCGGTTCGTCTTCACCCTGCAGCAACTCAACGGGCTAATGCAGGAACTGGTTGACTGCCACCCTCCCGGTCAGCCGCCCCCGGTCGCCAGTATGGCGATCCACTTCAAGGCCCAGTGTCTCGCCGATCACGTCCTGACGTACCTGAACACGATGGTCGACGACGTGGCGATCTTGGTTGTACTCGCTACAGGCTTCGTCCCCTCGAAGCCGTCCAAGGCGATCGACAGCATGGGGAAACTCCGGCATGTCAAATCTCGTGACGAACCGGCCTTCGCTCCTGTTAAGGCGTTGCTCGTCGAGACCGACGCTCCAGGCTCCTGGTGGAAGCTCGGATTCACGACGGGGACGGGGGCACGACAGTTGATGGTTCACAATCAACATCTTGTGGGTTTCCAACTCTCGTCTGCTCCCGGCCGACCGTGGGAGGTTCGGTCCGTCGTGATGTCCCCATTTGCGCAGAACACGTTCGCCTGCTGTGACTTTTTCGGACTGCTCCGTGATATCGTGTCGGGGCTCTTTGGATGGCTAGATCGGCTGGAGGCCGCGATGGTAGCCCACGTCCAGACGAAAGCGGTCGGATGGTCACCGCACGCGTGGTGCCCGTCTTTTACTCTACCCGTCGGGCATCCGGTAGGAATCACTCGGTACGACCGACATTATTTCCCAATCCCCGTATGCGACGGCTCTGACGAACTCCCGTGGTCGGTATCGGTGCCATCGGGAAATGAGGGCAGCTAGTTCGGCCCAATCATCCGCCGCACCTGACCCGGCCCGCGATGTCGGTTTCCCGGAGTTCGTACGCCACTCGCGCGGGCCGGGCACCTGAGCTATGCCGTTAGGCGGCGCGTCAGAACTCAAGGGTGCATAATGACAGAGAAGCAGTCGGTCCATCTTCGCTCTGAAGAGATCGACGACTGAGGACGCCCGGCACGGGCCTGCGGCGTGAGCGGTGATGGATGGTGACAGGATTTGAGATCCTCAGCGAAATCAGAGACATTCAGACAATCGCAGCAGGCCGGGGCGTGTACATCCGGCGCTATCTGGAGCGCACCTACGGCAAGGGTCGTTGGCGGAAGATGAAGGGTATAGCCACTGTGCAACTAGCCGACGGTACAATCTGCCAAGCCGAGATACACTGGTTTGAAGCGCACGGCATAGGTCGGAAGGACTTCAAGATCAAGAGGGTGATTCGATGAGCGATTTTGTGATTTGCATCAACAACGACAGGAATCCAGCGAGCCTGATCCTCGGCAAAGTCTACCGCAGGCTGCCAGATCGGGATGCGGAGTCTCACAACATGCTCCGCGTCATTGACGAGGACAAGTCAGAGCCTGACGGCTATCTCTATCCGGCGTCAATGTTTGCACCTATCGAGCTGCCGGAAGTGGCAGAGCGGGCCCTGATGGCAGCGGGTGACTGAGCAGTGGATGGCCCGCCTCCCTCCCTCCGTTCTGTGAGCCGACCCCCAACCAGTGCCGCCGATTCTTGGGCCCTCAAGGTGCAGATCCGCACTCAGGCCCACGCTGCCCGCGATGCCCAGCCGGATAAGGACGAGCTGAGCCGGGTGATCTGCGAGCGGTTTGCCGCCCTGCCCGAATATGCTGCGGCCACCACGGTGATGCTCTACGTTCACATTCGGAGCGAGGTCCGCACGCAATTCTTCCTGCCGGCTGCCATCGCTGCCGGGAAGCGGGTCGTGGTCCCCTATTGCGCCGGCGAGGACCTCGGGTTGTTTCGCTTGGAGAGCCTGAACGAGCTGGCACCCGGCACCTTCGGCATCCTTGAGCCCCGGCGGGAACTCCGCGACGCGCCGCACAAAGCCGTTCAGCCGCACGGGCTCGACCTGGTCATGGTCCCGGGCGTGACCTTTGACCGCCGCGGCGGCCGTCTGGGGCACGGCAAGGGCTTCTACGATCGGCTGCTCACGAAGCTCCGCGCCGACGCGCTCTTGGTGGGCGTCGCCTTCGAGTGCCAGGTCTTTGCGGAAATCCCCATGCTCCCTTCCGACGTCTTCATGGACAGGGTGATCACCGAGAAGGCCGTCTACCCGGGCCGCGGGCGATCCGCGTAGGGCTTGCAGAGCGGGCCCGGGGCAACCATAATTGCGCCCAAAGCCCAGGGGTTGCAACCCCTGGGCTTTAGCGGTGCCGCGGCGAAATCCCCCCAGCACGTCATTCCACACCTCATGCCTTTGGAGTGCCACCATGAGCGAGACCACAAGCACTGTCACGTCGCGTCGCGAATTGTTGAAAAGCACCGGCCGGATCGCCGCCGTCACGGCGCTGGCCGGGGCCGTCCCGCACGTCCACGCCGCCGAGAACAACACGATCCAGGTGGCCCTGATCGGCTGCGGCGGCCGGGGCACCGGCGCGGCCCGCGAGGCCCTCTCCACCAAAAGCGGACCGATCAAGCTCGTGGCCATGGCCGACGTCTTCCCGCGCAAGCTCTCGGGCAGCTATGCGAACCTGAAGGAGCGATTTGGCGATCGCGTGGACGTGCCCGAGGACCGCAAGTTCATCGGCTTCGACGGCTACAAGAAGGCGATGGACTGCCTCAAGGCGGGTGACGTGGCGATCTTCGCCACGCCCCCGGCGTTCCGCTGGGTCCACTTCACCTATGCGATCGAAAAGGGCCTCCACGTCTTCATGGAAAAGCCGGTCACCGTGGACGGCCCGACCACGCGCAGGATGTTCCAGCTCGCCGACGAGGCCACCAAGAAGAACCTCAAGGTGGGCGTCGGCCTGATGGTCCGCCACTGCCGCGGCCGGCAGGCACTGAAGGAGCGGCTGGAGAAAGGTGAGATCGGCGATCTGGTGGCCTTGCGGGCCTATCGCATGGGCGGCGGGGGCGGCACGGCCGGCCCAAGGAAAGACAACACCAGCGAGCTATTGTACCAAGTCCAGCGGTTCCACGCCTTCCTCTGGGCCAGCGGCGGCGTCTTCAGCGACTTCTATGTCCATCAGATCTACGAGTGCTCCTGGAGGAAGGGTGCCTGGCCGGTCAAGGCCCAGGCCATCGGCGGCCGCCACTACCGCGGTAACTCCCTGGACCAGAACTTCGACACCTACTCCGTCGAATACACCTTCCCGGACGGCACGAAGCTCTTCTACTACGGGCGGAACATGCCGGGGTGCCACGACGAGTTCGCCAGTTTCGCCCACGGCACCAAGGGGACGGCGGTTATCTCCACTCGGGGTCACGCCCCCGGCAGGGTCCGCACGTACAAGGGGCACAACATGGCCAAGGAGGACCTCCTTTGGGCCTTCCCGCAGCCCGAGAAGAGCCCTTACCAGCTCGAGTGGGACGACCTGATCGACGCCATCCGCAACGACAAGCCCTACAACGAGGCCAAGCGCGGGGCCGAAGCAAGCCTCGTCAGCTCCATGGGCCGGATGGCCGCCCACACCGGTCAGATCGTCACCTTCGACCAGGTCCTCAACTGCGAGCATGAGTTCGCCCCCGAGGCGGACAAACTGACGATGGACGGTCCCGCACCTTTGAAGGCCGGCTCGGACGGCAAGTACCCGGTCCCGCAGCCGGGGATCGTCACGAAGCGGGAGTATTGAGGCAGAGGGCAGCAGGCAGTCGGCAGTAGGCGGTAGGCAGCGGGGACGCGGAAATCCGAAGTGGGAAGTCGGCGACGTCAAGCGTCGTTCGCCCTCCCGACTTCCGCCTCTCTTCCCTCGCCCGTGCCCCATGTTGACCATCGCGCGGCGTCGCGGCGCTCGCCCGGGGCGAAAACCGAATCGTTGGCCAATAAGGGAGTCCTGGCCCGTTTTCCGGGCGATTGGCCGCGTGCCGTAACCCGTGGTTCCCCAACAGGTTGCAGCGTATTCCGTTGGCCCAGCACATTCCCCCCAAAGGAATGAAAGGTCAACTTCACAACCCCTTGCGTCCCAGCAAGATCCGCCAGTACACAAGAAGGAGAGTGGGGACTGTCCCGATTTTCGCGCAGCGAAAATGGGACTGTCCCCCTTCGCCCCGTTGCCCACCCAAAACCCGTCCCAAGCGCCCCGCGAGGCGAATTCAACTCCTTGGTGGGCAGCCCAGTTGTGCCAAACTGGGCCACTGACGGTCAAGAACGGGTTTTCCCATTCTCACCCAGGACCAACCTTTGCCCCATGTCCGCCGGGTTCTGGTCAACTGGACCTTTCTACTGCAGAGCCGCCGAGACGCAGAGAACAGGGGCGAGGGTTGAGGGCCAAGGGGCTATCAGCCGTGAGCGATCAGGTGGGAAACGCGACGCCGACCACACGGCACGCTACGACTTCCCTGCCGGATAGTAGTGATCCAGGAGGTGTCTGAACCTCTTGTGTCTCGCGATCAGGGCTTTCTTGTCTCGGGTACCATTCAACTGGCGCAGGATATCGAGTAGTTCGTTTCTGCTACCCGTGCTTAGTTTTCTGAATCTCCGCAGCCAGTCGGCCGCTTCGTTGTGCCTGTACTTCTCGCGGTGGATGATGTACCGGTCTGGCATCGAGAGGATCTCGAGGAATTCGTCGAACGAGTTCCCGAAGGCCCCAGCGAAGAAGCTCCGATTGGGGCTTACGACCCCGTGCGTTGCCAGCAAGACGCACTGAATGCCCCGGAGGTATCTCCACTTCCAACCGGGCGACACATACCCCCTGGTTACGTCGTCAATTGGAATAAACCGCATCGGAAAACCCGTGACTTCGATGCCGAGTCGCTGGGACAGTTTCACGTTGGCTTTCATGCGGCGGTAAAGACTTTCTGGCGTGTCGTGGAAGTTGAACATTAGGTACGTCATGAAACGGCAAAAGCCAACATCAGCCAATTCGTGGACGGCCCTTCGGTAGTGGTCCTCGACTGCGTCGTGATCGAACGCCAACCTCACAGGCCGAAGGCTGATAGTGCCTAGGGTTCGCGCAACGGTCTTGTTGACCAGTCTTGCGTCGATGCCCTGGTTGAAGTCAACGATTCGTCTCCTTCCATTGCGGGTTGCGTCCCTTTCAAACCCTTCACGACGAATATCCGCAATAATCTCCTCGGCTTCTGGATGGGCAAGCACGTTACTATCAAGGAGCACCAGGTGCTGGCGTTCCCCGTGTGCGCGGATGACCTCCTTGATCTCCTGCCTCCACCCGCGATTCCTCGCGAACCTCGGCTCCAGATTGGGAACCGCGCAGAACTTGCAGCGGCGCGAACAGCCTTTCGTCGTCCGGCAGAAGTACGCGTCTTCCGGCCTATAACACCACTCGACGGCATTCAACAACGAGTAGTCGGGAATGTAGGACTCGAGCGACGGAATCCCGCGACCGAGTTTTCCCTTGCGGTCCATTGGTCCCGTAAGCACCGTGCAACGCACGCGCGCTTCAATGTAGCTGGGCATCAGTGTAGCTCCAATGCCGCCCACCACGAGTTGCGAGGGGTCCTTGACAGACTTCGAGTAGTAGCGAATTGTCTCAACGCATTTTGGGAGCTCCCAGGTGAACAGCGACGAGACGTAGATCCGGTCCCAGCCGGCACGCGCAAGTCGTTCTGTGCAACCGCGGGCGAATGTAACCTTATCTCCACGGGACTTGTGGTACGTCGAGAGACGGAGAAGACCTAAAGGAGGGAAGGTCGATCGGTAATCTGGCTCAATGAGCAGGATCTTCTTCATAACGAATTACCGCGTACGACCGTGACTCGTCTCCTTCGTTTCCCTTCCGACAGTAGGGCCTAGGACGTCCTCGTTCCCGGGGACTCGTGAGGCGTCACAGCGCCACCAGCGTCAAGTCTTGCGGCCGCGGCTCTCGACCAGCCCTATCGCCCTGCAAAACTTATTCACGGTCTTGCAGAGGTTCTTCAAGATGTACTTCTTATCCGTATCGGCTTCCACTTCCTGCTTTACGCGCATTTCCTCAGCATTCTGAAGCGCCTCGGTCGCACGTTTGAGCTTGCTGTAGAAGGAGGAGGTTGTCTCCGGGTGCTTCTCGCGTGCGGCTTCAAGGGCCTCGTCGAATGGGACCCGCTCCTGCAGGAACTGCCTGCGGGCCTGCTTGTCTTTGAGTATGAGCGGCAGTTCCCGCACGTTGTCCGCCTTCGGAATGCGTCCAGTGTCGACGAGTTGGACAAACAGCGTGTCGAGCTCCTGACCCGGTGGGAGGACATTCGCGTCCTTCACTTCCTTCAGCTTCCTACTCTTGACGTACTCGAGGTAGTGACTGAATTTGCTCGGGCTGGTTACCTTGAAGGCATCCATCATCTTGTAGGCGTCTATGTGCGTCCTAACGTCAGGCGCGGGAATGCCGATCTGCTCGGCCAGTTCGCGGTACCCCTTCCTGAATTCCACGCTCTGACGGTACAGATAGCTTGCTTGTTCGTATGGCGCCCACCTGGCTTTCCCTCGAATATGCAGAATGCCGAGAATCGCGAAGACGCTTTCCTCGGTCACGTCTGACGGCAGGATCTTCGCGCGTATTGAGGACCACCTGGCGACACCCGCGGCATCGGCGTTCTTCTTGGCTTTGTCGAGGAGGTGCCTGTACGCGCAAAGTCGCGAGTTCCCCTCAAGGACCTGACCGTCCCGCACCAGAATCTCCTCAACTAGCCCCCCGTTCCTCTCGATGTCCTTGTACAGGTCCTTGGTCGGGTCGAGCTTCCACAGCTCCCGCTCGATTACGTCCTGACCCACGTCGGCGCCCTGCTGCTTCAATATGCTGTATATGCGCGGATTGCTGCCGTAGTAGCGCAGCGTTTCGATTGGCACCTCGCGCACGAGTACCTCTATTGAGACATCTCCCACGGTGATCGTGGCGCCCATTGATGGTTCGTTGCTCATATGTGCCCTCCCCGCATTACCCACCAAGTAACTGCAACATATCCTCCTTCGTATACGCCGGCCCCACAAGGCGTAACTCGTTGTCATCTCCGCAAACGAACTGGGCCACCATCTGCTTGCGGTAGACCACGTCCTCGATGTACTCGTCGATCGTGTCCCTGCCCACGATGTTGTAAATGTACGCGGGCCGCTCCTGACTTATCCGGTGTATCCGGTCCTGCGACTGCACGTAGTCCACGAGATTGAATGTGCGATCGATGTAGATCGCGTGATTAGCTGCCGTGAGCGTAAGGCCCTCCTTCGCCGCCGCAGGATTTGCCACGATCACACGCATATCCTGCGAGTTCTGGAAACGGCGCACGATAGCATCCCGCTCCTCGATCGGAATCTCGCCGAACAGCATGGCGGCGCCCGCATGGTGAAACTCCTTCCGCAACATGCGGATGTTCCCGACGAATGACGTCCAGATTACCACCTTCTCGTTGGCACTCAGAATCCGTAATACGAGCTCCCGGGCCGCGGAGACTTTCGCTGGGGTTGCGGAATACGAACTGTCAATAAGTCGCGGGTTGCTGCTGATCTGTACAAGGCGAAGGAGGCGCTTCAGTATATTCGTCGCATCGTCCTCGACAGCTTGTCCCTCCATTGTGACGATCGCGAGTCGCAGTTCGTTGCGGACCTGATCATACCGTCTCCGCTGTGAGGATTCCAGTTCCACGCAAATGGTCTCATATCGTTTCTCAGGGAGCTCCAAAACGCGATCCTTCAGACGCCGGATCGAGAATGGGCGTAGCGCTTCGCGGAGGCGCACCAAGCCATTGGCGTCAAGAGAGGATGCTTTATGCGGGCGCTCCGGTATCCGGAACTTCTCAGAGAACTCGCGCGGCGTTGCGCCGAGGGCCGCGCCCCCGTCCAGGAAGTACACTTGCGACCAAATGTCCTGCGGGACGTTAGCGACGGGCGTTCCTGTTACGATGTAGCGCGGCTTGCAGAAGCCGCGCAGCGCGTGTACGGCCTCAGTCGCCTTGCCCCGAGGGTTCTTTATTCTCTGCGACTCGTCAAGGACCATCGCCATACGACGCGTCTGCAAGAGGTCACGCAGGCGCTGCTGCTCCGAAATCAAGAGTTCGTAGTTCACCAAATAGAAGTGCGCGAACCACATGAAGCTGAGGCCGCGCCTTCCCGGGGTACCCCGCAACTGAATAGCCTTCAAGTGCGAGTGCTTTGCCACCTCCGCTTGCCAGGTTCCAAGGAGGCTCTTCTTGCAGACGACTATCGCGCCGTCAATACCCTTCGCCGCGATGCCACGGCATATCGTGTCAACGATGATTTTCGTCTTCCCGAGGCCCTGCTCGTCGAAAAGCGCTGCGTACTCGCGGTCACTTAGGAACGATACCGCCTCCACTTGGTGTGGATAAGGCGGCGTGCGGGGCTCATAATTGAAGGGACGACGACGATTCACGTGCGTTTCTAACCCAGGAGTGCATCGGGGACCGGCACCACGCAAATGCGGTGGCCCGGTATCATGAGGTCGCCAATAAGGCGCCGAAGCCTGTCCAAGCCGCTTCGCGGAACGCCTATGACAACGAGGCAAAGGGCATCATGCTCGCCGACGCGTAGACCCGTGTAGTCGGCAAGCTGCTGCGCCGTTCGCGGAGAGGCAAGGTCCGATACCGTCTTAGCATCACCTATCGCGAGGAACGGCGCGCGTCCGCGCACGCCGAGAACGTCAGGCCGGTGATGGACTATTGTCGGCGGCAGGCGAAAACCTTCCCCGAAGAGCCAGTCGAGCGAAGACTCAATGCCCACGAGGTCGTAGCCGCAGTCCACGATCTTCCTCGCGACCACTGCGACGATCAGGTCGTGAGCGTTTGACGCCGCCATTCCTAGGTCCCCTCATCGACCGCGCTGTCCGCGTCATCGTCTTCTGACACTCGCCGCCAAACGGCCGCCGCAATCTCTGCGAGCTCCCGTATGAGCCTACGCTGTCCGGGCTCGTCCCCTGACCGTATTCGCTCGACCTCGTAGAACGCCATCTCCCTTAGGCCCTCGATTACTTCCTCAATTCTGCGATACAACGGCGACACAAGGTTGGGCTTAGCCAGGGCTAAGTGCTCCAGAGCTCTCTCATAGCCGTCAGCGAGGAAGTACGTGGTGGCGCGTTCGTCCTCAAGTATGTCGGGGAGACGGCGCACATTCTCCGCCTTCGGAATCCGTCCGTCACCAACCCAGTCGCAGAAGTCGTCGGTCGTCTTTCGGCGCGCTGCCATATCACGTTTGATTCGAGGACTCGCCTCATACTCGACGAAGTAGCTGAACTTCTGAGCCTCATAGGGGTCTTCCGGGAATCGCGCACGGTAAACGTCCGCCATGTCCCGGAATGCGCGAATCTCGATCTCTATCTTTCCGGCCTCGAGACGCGTAAGTTGCTCAAGGCGTGTGGTCGAGTAGCCCTCCGCCTCGTTCAGAATATAAAGGTAGCGCGCTCTTTCGTATGCATCCCATTCAGTCACGCCACGGAGGTGCGCCTCTAGGCGAATGAAGTTGATCTGCGACTCCTGGATCCCCAGCGGGAGTACGTTTGCCCGTATGGCCCTCCATTCCTCAGACGAAGGGTATTTCTCCGCCAACTCGCGGTACACGAGTACTCGCGTGTTCCCTTCTATCACCAGGTGTTGGCCGTCCTCCTCCGGGCCAACCCATATCGGGTTTATTATCCCATTGTTGATTTCAATCGAGTCCCGAAGCTTCGAGTAGGCGTGCGGACTTCGGTTCTTGATTGCGAACCGAATGTCACCGTCCGACAACCCGTCTTTGGGCTGGCTGTCTCTGTAAAGGCCGATCCGCGGGTTTTGTTCGTCTAACCGAAGCTTCGTGATATCAACACGCTCCTGCGTGACGACTACAGGAACCCCTTCGAGATTGACTTGCAGGGTCGCCATGCCCGTTTCTCCCAACGACAGTCCCGCCTCGTCCTGAGCTGCGCTGACACCAGTCTGCACCTCGAAACGCTCCCGCGCCGGGTTGGGTGCAGCTACGGCGGGCGCTCGGACAACGTGCCACGCGTGATTGTCGCCGACAACCACCCGCTCTCCCGTACCGCGAAACAGTAGTCTCACGGTAGCAATTCGGGGGGGAGAAGTCAAGGGGAGGGGGGATCGCGAAACGACGACCGATGAGGGCTGACGGATGAACAGGAAAGTGGGAAGTCGGGAGTGGGACGTGGGAACGCGGGAGAGATAAGGGGGGTTTTCTGCCATTCGGCGGGGCCTGTTTGAACTTGGCGCGGGGCGGGGTCGGTTGCTTTCTCGAAGGGGCATCCGTAATCTGGGGCTCACAGCAATCGGGAACCGACTATGACCGCCGCACCGAAACGGATTGTCTTGACCGGCGTGAGCCGGGGGCTCGGCCGGGCGATGGCGGAAGGGTTTATCGCGCGAGGCCACGTCGTGCTGGGCTGTGCCCGAGCGGCCGCGGCGATCGCCGAGTGGCAGAAGCGCCACGGGCCGCCGCACCGCTTTGACGCGGTGGACGTGAGCCGCGACGACGAGGTCCGCGCTTGGGCCGCGGCAGTCCTGGCCGACGGCGGGCCGCCGGACATCCTCATCAACAATGCCGCGATCATCAACCCGAATGCCCGGCTCTGGGAAGTCCCTGCCGACGAGCTCTCCCGGATCGTCGACGTGAACATCAAGGGGGTGGCCAACGTGATCCGCCACTTCGTCCCGGCGATGGTCCGGCGCGGCAAGGGCGTGATCGTCAACTTCAGCTCTTACTGGGGCCGCTCGGCGGCGGCGGAAGTCGGCCCGTACTGCGCGACCAAGTGGGCCGTCGAAGGGCTCACCGCGGCACTGGCCGAGGAACTGCCCAAGGGCATGGCCGCCGTGCCGCTCAATCCCGGGATCATCGACACCGACATGCTCCGCAGTTGCTTCGGCGAGTCGGCCGGGTCGTACCTGAAGCCCGCCGCCTGGGCCGAGGCCGCGGTTCCGTTCATCCTCTCCCTCGGGCCGAAACACAACGGCCAGCCGCTCACCGTGCCGGGGCAGTGAGGAAGTGTCAGCCTTCAGCTTTCAGCTATCAGCGGCCAAGTGTCAGTAATACGAGGTCACCCCCGTTTGGTGTTTGAAGCCGTATTTCGTGGGTTGCCGGACCGCGTTTTTCGCCTCGAAACCTCCTCAGAACCGGGTGAAGGAGCTTTCGACGCGAAAAACGCTGACTACCTCTGATGACAGCACGCATACGCATTCTGGCAGTATAGGGCCGACCTTGAATTACTGACACTTGGCCTATCAGCCATCAGCGGGACACCTGCGGGCAGCGACGCAAGCCGAGTCCAGACTTTCGGAGCCCGCTTGGCGGTCGGAGGCAAGCTGAAGGCTGATAGTGGGAGGAAATGCGCCTTTGTCAATCTTCGCAGCCGGCGATCGTCCGGCCGCCGTCGACGGGTAGACACACCCCCGTGACGAAGTCGTTCTCCACAAAGAAGAGCACGGCCTGCCCGACGTGCTCCGGGCGGCCCTTGCGGCGGAGCAAGGTCCCGGCGATGGCCCGTTGGCGTTCTTCGGGCGGCAGATCGGGCGGCAACATCACGGGGCCGGGCAAGATGCAGTTGACGCGGACCGCAGGGTTCCGCCGGGCCAGCTCCACCGCCAGGGCTCGCGTGATCGTGGGGATCGCGCCTTTGGAGGCGAAATACGCCGCATAGTCCGGATACGGGCGGAGAACGGCCCAATCGCCGATCGTGACGATCGCCCCGCCTTCCGGCTGCTTGACCATAATCAGGCCCGCACGGCGGCAGCAGAGGAGGGTCCCAAGCGCGTTGATCTCGAAGTGCCGCAGGACGTCCGCGGCGGTGAGCTCCTCCAGCGGCGTGGACTCCCAAACGGCGGCGGCGGTGACCAGCACGTCGAGCCGCCCGAAGCACTCCAGCGTCTGGTCAAAGAGGCGGTCCACGCCGGCCTCGTCGGCCACGTCGGCCTCGAAGGCCCGGGCCCAAGCGCCCGGCTCTTTCAGTTGCAGCACCGTTTCCCGGGCCTCCGCGGCGGAGCGGTGGTAGCCGACGGCCACGGAAAAGCCCCGGGCGGCCAGCATCCTGGCCACGACGTTGCCCACGCGGTGTTTTCCTGCCCCGGTCACCAGGGCCACGCGGGTGGCGGGAACCTCTGCCATGTCAATCCTCCTTGGGTCAGCCCACGACGCTCGCAAGGGTATCACGAAACGGCGGCGGTTCCAAGCCGCCTCTTGCACGACCGGTTGGCGCGAATCAGAATCGAGGTGTGCGGCCTGACCCAGGGAGCCCGACCGAGGGAGTC
>CAYGZA010000032.1:0-31163 GCA_964354135.1 uncultured Planctomycetaceae bacterium | reverse complement strand
GCAATCGCCGAGCTGCGGGAAGAACTCGACTCCTGCTGCATCACCAGGGCGCTCTTGATGCGGGCCTTGAGCCGGTCCAGCTCCTGGGCCTCGATCCCCTTGCCCAACCGGACCAGCTCGCCGAGGGTCACCTCCAGCGTCTCCTGGGCCCGGTCAGCGGACGTGCCGGCATAGCAGAAGACCGCGCCCAAGTCCCGCAGGGTGTGGTAGGCGGCGTAGACGCTGTAGCACAATCCGCGGCGCTCGCGGACCTCGGTGAAGAGCCGGGCGCTCATCCCGCCGCTGAGCACGCCCACCGCTCCCCATGCCTGGAAATAGTCGGGGTGGCGATAGGGCACGCTCGGATAGGCGATCCCGATCTGGGTCTGGCTGGACTCGAAAGGCAGATGGGCGCGTTTTCGCGCCGGAGGAGTCTCCGCGACGGAGGCCCCGTTCCGGGCCTCCCAGTCACCGAAGAGTCGTTCGACCGCGTCCTTGAGCTGTTCCCAAGAGAATCGCCCGGCCACGCCGAGGATGGCGCCGTTGGGGACGTAGCGCTGGCGAAAATGGCCGCGGATTTCCCCGAGCGTGGTCGCCTCCAGGGCGGCCAGCTCGCCTTGCGAGGGCCGGCCCCACGGGTCGGGATAGTGGTGGCGGTGGAGTTCGATCATCACCTTCTCCGCCGGCTCGTCCTCCACCGCCCGCCATTCCTGGATCATCACTTGGCGGCTCGCCTCCAACTGGCCTTCGGGGAGGTGGGGCCGCCGCACGACGTCGGCAAAAATTGCCAGCGACGCCGGCAGGTTGGCCGCAACGGTCGCCCCGCTGAACCGCGTGTGGGCATCGGAGACCGATTCGCTCCGCTCGACCCCCAGATTGTCCAAGTCCTGGATCACCTGCCGGCTGTCCCGCGGGCCGGCCCCGCGGAACGCCATCTCCGAGGTGAAACCGCTCAGCCCGCTACGGTGCGGCGGATCGTGCGCGCAGCCGGCGGGTACCAAGAGGGTAAACGCCGCCGACTCGAGCCAGTCCATGGACTCTGCGACCAGGACCAGTCCGTTATCGAGGGTGTGGCAAGCGATCGGCTCGGTCACAGGGTCTCCTCAGAAAGCACGGCAGGCCGGCAGGGCGAGCGGCCGGCCCTCGGGAACCGCGGATGCCAGTACGTCAAGAACAAGTCATCTCGGCCGCCTTGTAGACCGATTTCACCACGCGGAAGCCCACGCGGTGGTAGAGCTGCACGGCCCCCTTGTTGTCCGCCGTCACCTCCAGGTAGACCCGGTTCATACCCACCTGCCGGAACCCCCGCAAGGCCCGAACCAACAGCGCCGTCCCCAGACCATGGCCACGATGTGGGGGGGTGATTCCCAAGTTCTGGATCGCCCCCACGCCCGAGCGATCCCGAATTCCCTGGACTGTCCCGCACGATTCCTGCGGCCGCCCGTCCTCGCCGACCACCACCGCCAGCCAGGTGGACTCGGCAAGGAACCCGGTCTTGCGGGCGATCTCGCTCATCAGCCGCTGGCAGCCGGCCAGATCGGTGAAACAGGGGAAGACGTTGGCGTCCACTGTGTCGCGAAAACTGTGAAACTTCACCTCGGCGTGCGCGTCCAGCAAGGACGCGTCCCAGGGGAGAAAACGATAGCCCTGGGGTATTACGGGCCATGTCAGGTCTCGCCCGGCCAGGTTCATTTCCATCCGGTAGCGTTTGAAGTAGGTCAAGGCCATCCGGTGGACCTGTCCGGGGAGCGAGAGGGCGGCCTTCGGATCAACTAAGTGTAATCTAGCGGCCGACTGGATAGGGGTCAACGTTGACCCGAGCCTTCCACAGTCGGGCACGGATTCACCGGGAATCGCAGTGCGGTGGCGCCACCTGTGCGGGCCGATTCCGCTCGCCAGGCAGGGCCGAGGGCGTGCGCGCCGGCTCTGCCCGAAAAGTCGCTCTCCACGGAGTTTTCGGCAATCCCGCGACGGGCTCGTTGTCTTCTCCCGCGCGAATCGGTACGTTGGAAGAAACCGTGGAGCCAGGCAAGTTTGCCGCGGTCTTGGCGTCCCGTGCTGCGGGCGGTCGCGAGTGCAGGAATCGCCAGGCCGGCGGCTGACCGCGGGGGTAAGGAATCACCCGTTGGAGGAGTCACGGACTTGCGGACTGCGAGGCAAGCGGATGCAGCACCGGTACTGAAGCGGCGGGCGGCTTCGCTTCTCGCGGCCGCCTGGTTGGCCTGGGCGCCCGGGTGCGGCTTTGACTGGGGGATGATGGACCCCGAGCCGAAGCTCCGCCTGCACGTCGTCTGCACCACGGGACAAGTGGGGGACATGCTCGCCAACATCGGCGGCTGGCATGTCAAGGTCGATACCCTGATGGGCCCGGGCGTCGATCCGCACCTCTACAAGGCGACTCCCAGGAGCCAGCGGCTGCTCATCGGCGCCGACGTGGTCTTCTACAGCGGCCTGCACCTGGAGGGGCGTTTGGCCAGCCTGCTGGAGAAGCTCGCGGCGCGGAAGCCGGTGTACGCCGTCACCGACGGGCTTCGCACGGGCGACGAGCATTGGCTCCGCAAGGTCCCCGGCGCGGAGAACGCTTACGATCCGCACGTCTGGTTCGACGTTTCACTCTGGGCGGCGTGTACGGACTACGCGGCGGAGAAGCTGGCCGAGGCGGACCCCGCTCATGCCGCCGACTACCGCCAACGCGCGGAGGCCTACATTGCGGAGCTGATGGCCCTGCACCAGACGTGCAAGGAGCAACTGGCGGAGATCCCGAAGTCCCGCCGGGTCCTGGTCACGGCCCACGACGCGTTCGGCTATTTCGGCCGGGCCTACGACGTGGAGGTCCGTGCCTTGCAGGGGATCAGCACCGCCGACGAGGCTGACCTGGAGGCCGTCAATCAACTCGTGGACTTGCTGGTCACCCGACGGATCAAGGCCGTGTTTGTCGAAAGCAGCGTGCCGGCCAGGAACATTCAGGCCTTGGTCGAGGGCTGCGCCGCGCGCGGACACACGATCACCGTAGGAGGCGAACTGTATTCCGACGCTCTGGGCCCCCCGCGTACGCCGGAAGCGACCTACATCGGCGTGGTCAAGCACAACCTCAGGACAATCGTTGACGCACTCAAGTAACCCCGCGGCGCGGCCGCCCTAAGGAACCCATCTCATGGTTGCCCCTCCGCTCGAAATCCACGACATGACGGTGGCCTATCACCGCAAGCCGGTCCTTTGGGACGTCGACTTGACCGTGCCGGAAGGGAATCTGGTGGGGATTGTCGGGCCCAACGGAGCGGGCAAGAGCACGCTGATCAAGGCCGCTCTGGGGCTTATTCCTTTGGCCAGCGGCCGGGTGGAGTTCTACGGGCGGCCCTACCGGGAGCAGCGGCGCCTCGTCGGCTACGTGCCGCAGCGGGAGTCGGTCGACTGGGACTTTCCCGTAACGGCGATGGACGTCGTCCTGATGGGCACCTACGGGCGGCTGGGATGGATCCGGCGTCCGGGCTCGGCCGAGCGACGCCTGGCCCAGCAGTGCCTCGCGCAGGTCGGGATGGAGGCATTCGCCCGCCGCCAGATCCGCCAGCTTTCCGGCGGCCAGCAGCAGCGGGTCTTCCTGGCCCGGGCCTTGGCCCAGGATGCCCGCATGTACTTCATGGACGAGCCCTTTGCCGGGGTCGACGCCTCCACCGAGCAGGCGATTGTCACGCTGCTGCAAACCCTACGCGCGAGCGGCAAGACCGTGCTGGCCGTCCACCACGACCTCCAGACGGTCCGCTCCTATTTCGACCACGTGATCCTCTTGAACATGCGGCTGGTCGCCGCCGGCCCGACCGAGACCACGTTCACCACCGACAATGTCCGGAAGACCTTCGGCGGAAAGCTGACCATCCTGGATGAGGCCGCCGAAGCCGTCCGATTGGGAGATCGCCCGCGGTGAGTTACCTGACCTGGATCGTACTGATCGGCACCAGCCTGCTGGGGAGCGTGGCGGGCGTGCTGGGGAGCTTCGCCGTGCTGCGGCGCCGGGCCCTGGCAGGCGACTTGCTCTCCCATGCCGCGCTTCCCGGGCTTTGCCTCGCGTTCCTGATCCTCGGGCAGCGGCAGTTTGTGGGCATGCTTCTTGGGGCCTTTTTCACCGGTCTGGCTGCGATTGGGCTCCTCACCCTGGTCTGCCGCTGGACCCGGACCAAGGAAGACGCCGCCATTGGGATCGTGCTGAGCACGTTTTTTGGAGCCGGGATCGTCCTGTCGTCGGTGATCCAGAACCGCCCCGCGGGAGGCGCCAAGGCCGGGCTGGAGTCGTACATCTACGGTCAGGCCGCCGGGATGATCCTTCGCGACGTGTACCTGATCGCCGCCGTTTCCGCCGTGGCCCTGCTCGTGGTGATCCTCTTGTTCAAGGAGTTCATGGTCTTCAGCTTTGATCCGGGTTTTGCCCGGGTCCAGGGTTGGCCCGCGCTGGTCCTGGACGTCACGATGATGGGCACGCTGGCTTTGGTCACCGTGATTGGGCTTCCGGCGGTCGGGGTGGTGCTGATGGCGGCGATGTTGATCGTCCCCGGGGCCACGGCCCGATTCTGGACCAACCGCCTCGGCCCGATGTTGGTCCTCTCCGGGATCCTGGGGGGACTGACCGGGACGATGGGAACGCTCCTGTCGGCCGGGGTGATCGCCCGGTGGCTGGGCTTTGACCCGCTGGCCTTCGGCCCGAGCGACGCCGCGTTGCCCACCGGCCCACTGATCGTCCTGAGCGGGACCACCTTGTTTCTGTTCTCGGTGCTCTTCGCCCCGCAGCGCGGGGTGCTGGCGCGGGTCGCGACCGAAGCCCGATTGCGGTTGCGGATTGCCCTGGAAAACCTGTTGCGAAGCCTGTACGAGCTGAGCGAAGCGCGACTGCCCGAGCGCCCGGTGGTCCCGCTGCCGGAGCTGCTCGGCCGCCGGGCCTGGAGTCCGGCCTGGGCCCGATGGCTTTTATGGCTGGCTACCCGGCGGGGTTGGATCGAACGGGCGGCGCAAGGGGCGCGGCTCACCGAGTCCGGACTGGCGCGGGCCCGGCAATTGGTCCGGGCCCATCGGGTCTGGGAACTCTTCCTGATCCAAGGAGCCGACATCGCCCCGGACCACGTGGACCGGGATGCCGACTCGATCGAGCACCTGCTGACCGACGAGATGGTTGCGGAGCTGGAGGAGCGGTTGGCCGCCGCGGGTCTTCCCGCCGGCGCGGCCGACGAGTTGCCGGTTTCGCCTCACGAAGGGCCCGGCGCACCGGGCGCAAGGGAGTAATCGCGTGCTGGAGTGGCTCAGTCACCTCGATGCAGGTACCCAGGCGTCGCTCTGGGTGATCCTGGTGGGAGCGATGACCAATACGGCCTGCGCGCTGTTGGGCTGCTATCTGGTGCTGCGGCGGATGAGCCTGCTGGGGGATGCGATTTCCCACGCCGTGCTGCCCGGCCTGGCCGCGGCGTTCATTCTCTCGGGAACCCTGAACATCGGCTACATGTTTGCCGGGGCCTTGATCGTCGGACTCTTAACGACGGTCCTCACCGAGGCGCTGCACCGGCACGGCGGGGTCGCCGAAGACGCCGCCATGGGCGTGGTCTTCACCTCCCTCTTTGCCCTCGGGGTGATCCTTGTCAAGCGCTACGGACAGGCCGTCGATCTGGACCCGGACTGCGTGCTCAACGGGCTCCTGGAGCTGGTAGACGTAAACCGGGTGACGGTGGCCGGAGTTTCGGTGCCGCGGGCCCTGGTGACCATCGGCCCGGTGTTGGCGGTCAACGTGCTGTTCATCGTCGTGTTCTGGAAGGAGCTGCTGGTGAGCTCCTTCGACCCGGCGCTGGCCACGACGATGGGGTTCCGGGCGGGCCTGTTGCACTACGTCCTCATGGCCCTGGTCGCGGTGACCACGGTGGCCTCGTTTGAGCAGGTCGGCTCGATCCTGGTGATCGCCATGCTGATTGTGCCGGGGGCGACGGCCCATCTCTTGACCGATCGCCTCAGCCGGATGCTCTGGATCGCCGCGGGAGTTGCCGTCGCGTCGGCCGTGTTGGGCCAGGGGTTGGCGATCCGCTGGGATACGAACACGGCGGGAACCATGACGGTCGTTGTGGGGCTCGCGTACCTGGCAGCCGCGATCTTCTCGCCCCGCTACGGCGTCGTCAGCGCGTGGCTGAGAAACCTGAAGACCTCGCTGAGGATCGTCCGCGAGGACCTTCTGGCGATGCTCTACCGGCTGGAGGAACTCCGGGTCCAGCGGCGGCTCGGACCCGTGGAAGCGGTCCGGGCGGTCGGGGGCGGCGCGTTGGCCGTCTTGGGGCTGCGGTCCGTTTTCGCCCGCCGCGAGGTCTTGCGGCAGAACGGAACGCTAAGACTGACCGACCTTGGCCGGCGCCAGGCTGCCGGACTGGTTCGATCGCACCGGCTCTGGGAGGCCTATCTGGTGCGGCACCTGGGCCTGCCCTTGGATCACGTCCATGAGCCGGCTACCCGGATGGAGCACTTCATCGACGAGCGGCTCCAGCGGCACGTGGCTGCCGACCTGGGACAGATGGCCACGGATCCCCACGGCCGCGAAATCCCACCCGGCGATCGGCCGGAGGGCAACGCTCGGGACGAATCGTAACGGGGTCCCGTCAGACCCCTGTGGCCGGGCCTGGCGGCTCTGTGAGACCGCGGAGCGTCCGCAGGTTGATCACGTCCCAGTCGACCCCGTTTCGCGTCCCCTTGGGGGTCTCCAGGTACATGGGGATGTCGCGGAATCGCGGGTCGCTCAACAGGTGGCGAAAAGGCTCCAGCCCGATTTTTCCCCGTCCGATGTGGGCGTGCCGGTCGACGCGGGAGCCGAGTTCGCGACTGCTATCATTCAGGTGGAAGGCCCGAACCCGATCGGGCCCGACGGCAGCTTCCAGGGCCTCGATGGTTGCCTCGTATTCCTGGGGCGTAGTCATCGGGTAGCCTGCCGCGAAGACGTGGCAAGTGTCGAGGCAAATGCCCAGCCGTTCCGGGTTCTTGACGCCCTGGAGAATCTCGGCGAGGTGCTCGAAGCGCCAGCCGACCGAGGTTCCTTGGCCGGCGGTCGTCTCCAAGAGGCACTGCGCCGCGATCCCGGCGGTCGCCGCGTGAATCCGGTCGAGCGCCCGAACGACGCGCCGTAGGCCGCGCCTCAGGCTGCTGGCCGTATAACACCCCGGATGGGTTATCACGTACGGAATCCCGAGCACCTCGGCGCGCCGCAGCTCGGCAACAAAGGCATCGACCGACTTCTTCCAAAGCTCGGGGTCCGGACTGGCCAAGTTGATAAGGTAGCCGTCGTGGGCGACGGGATGCGTAATGAGACAGTCTGCGAGGGCGCGGCGGAAACGGCCGGCTTCTTCCGGGGTGATCGGCCTGACCTGCCACTGGGTGGCGTTCTTGGTGAACAGTTGCACGCAATCGCAGCCGGCTTGACGGGCCCGCCGGACCGCCTTGTCGTAGCCCCCGGCGATCGACATGTGGGCCCCGAGGATCGGCATGGCTCAAGGTTATCCCGCGGAACCATGTCGGGCCAGCCGAATCACCCAACGTCGCTCAACACTCGGTGTGCCCCGGTGTTCGGACCGTTTTTGCCGTTTGCGGGAATCCCAAAGGGACTGCTTGCATTTGTCACGCGGTTTCTCTTACAATAGGAAGTAGGTCGATGGCCGGTCGTCAGGCCTGTTTTCTTGGGGGGTCCAGACGTGGACTTGGTCCCATATCTTTGGGTTGGGTTGGGAGCCGTATCCCTCGCTGCCTTTGTCCTCTGGATGTGGTTTCCGCTACGGAAGGGGATGCGTGGGGTCCGGTTTGCGGAGGCCTGCCGCGAATTCCACCTCCAGCGGGAGCGCCTCGAGGCCAAGTTCGTCCAATTGGGAACGACCTCGGCCAAGCCCGACACCCCCCGATGGACCGACTGCGATTTCGAGGACGACGTAGCTTATGCCAGGAACCGCACTACCGGCGAACTGGCGGCCTTCGTGGGCGTGACGATTGAGATGGAGGACGGGGGCCGCTCTTCGGGCGGCAAGGACGCCGTCGGCCACCTCCGCGCCGCCACGGCGGTTTTCCGCTTCGACCGCGATCACTGGGAAACCGATGGCCGGGCGATCTTCAATCTCCGCCCTGCCGACGCGATCCGGTTTTACCACCGGGACCTGGAATCGCTCGGGGAAGAGGCCCCCCAAAAGCGGTGGTAGAGCCGGCCCACGTTTCAGGTCGTCGGCTCGAACGCGTCTGGCCGTCGAAGCCCGTTGCCGCCGCTCCCGCGTTTCTCACCATGATAGAGCGGCTTTTCAATCCCCTCTGCCAGGCGAGCATGACGTATCCTTGCATGGGCGTCGGACGCCTTGCACTCTCGGTGCAAACCACGGAGTGGGATTCCGAAGCGTCGCGCCGCAAGGGATTTCCCGCCCGGGCCGGCAAGACCGGCATCAACTTCAAGGGATACTACGTCGCGCCCGCCCGGGGCAACACCCACGCGTGCCAAGAGACCGCGGAGCCTCGGCCCTGGAACACAACTCATGAGCGATCTGGTTCTGGAGAGCACTCGCGCGGGCATCCTGCTGGTCATCATCCTGTACCTGTGGAAAGTCGGCAGGGACCGCGCAGAGCTTTCCCGAAAGGGATGGCGGCTGATTCTCGGGGGCTTCCTTCTCCTGCTCTTCGGCAGCGTCCTGGACATCACGGACCATTCGACCTTCTTCAAGGGGTTCATTGTCGTCGGCGACGCCCGCGTAGAGGCGTTTCTGGAGAAGATCGTCGGCTACGTCGGCGGATTCGTTCTCCTGGCCGTGGGGCTGGTGCGGTGGCTCCCGACCGTGACGAGCATGGGAAGGGCCGAGGCATTACTCGCGCAGGTGTCGCAGGCGAACGAGCGACTGACCGCGGCGAATGAGAGGCTGCGGCAGGAAGCCCGCGAGCGCGGGCGGGCCGAGGAGGAATCGGCCCGCGCCAAGGAGGCCGCCGAAGCCGCGGCTCGGGTCAAGAGCGAGTTCCTCGCCAACATGAGCCACGAAATCCGGACCCCGATGACCGCCATCCTGGGTTTTACCGAGCTGCTCCGCTGTGAGGGCGATCTGGCCAAGGCCCCGCCGAAGCGGCTCGAAGCCCTCGACACTATCGCTCGCAACGGCAACCACCTGCTGAACCTGATCAACAACGTCCTCGATCTCTCGAAGATCGAGGCAGGGAAGATGGTCGTGGAGCGAACGGAATGCTCGCCGTGGCAGGTTGTCGAGGATGTCGTGTCGTCGGCGAGAATCCGGGCCGAGGGCAGAGGGATTCACCTGGAAGCGACCTATGCACTTCCGTTTCCGCAAACGATTCAGTCCGACCCGGTCCGGCTCAGGCAAATCCTGGCGAACCTGGTGGACAATGCCGTCAAGTTCACCGATCGCGGTTGCGTGCAGATCGCGGTGAGCTACACTTCACGCCCGGACGCCGGACCTCGGCTGCACTTTGCGGTAAGCGACACCGGCGTCGGCATGACCGCAGAGCAAATCGCCAGGCTGTTCCGGCCCTTCTCCCAGGCGGACAGCAGTACCACTCGTCGCTTTGGCGGCACGGGGCTGGGGTTGACCATCTCGAAACGCCTCGCCGAGTTGCTCGGCGGCGACGTCGAGGTGCAAAGCCGGCCCGGGGCCGGCACCACCTTCACGCTCACCGTGGACCCAGGTTCCTTGGAGGGGGTGCCGGCACTTGATGCAGCGCCGAAAACATCGTTTGGAACACTCAAACCGGCGGAGACGAGGCCATCCGGGACGTTCCGCGGGCGGGTGCTCCTGGCCGAGGACGGCCCGGACAACCAGCGGTTGATCGTCTGCATCCTGAAAAAAGCGGGCCTGGAGGTCGATCTGGCGGAGAACGGACGCATCGCCTGCGAGAAGGCGCTTGCCTCCCAATCGGCTGGAACGCCGTACGACATGATCCTGATGGACGTGCAGATGCCCGAAATGGACGGCTACGACGCGACGCGCAGTCTCCGCCGCGACGGCTGGTCGGGTCCCATCGTAGCCCTGACCGCGCATGCCCTGGCCGGCGACCGCGAGAAGTGCCTCAAAGTGGGCTGCAGCGACTACCTCTCCAAGCCGATTAGCTGGGAGGCTTTGTGGAAGACCCTCGCTCGGCACCTTCCGGCGCGCACTTCCCCGTTGCAGCCCGCGTGTGGCGCCTCAAAGGCACCGGGCGACGGATAAAAGGAGATGCGAGGGGCGAGGGACGAGAGACGAGAGATTAGGGAGCACCCCCTCACTTGCCGCGCAACAGCTTTCGCAGCACCGTCTGAAGAATCCCGCCGTTCCGGTAGTATTCCATCTCCACCGGCGTGTCGATGCGGACCTTGACGGCGAACTCGGTGACCCGCCCGTTGTTGGCCGTCGCCCGGACTGCCACCGATTGGCCCGGCTGGAGCCGGTCGTCGAGGCCGGGGATGTCGAGTATCTCTTCGCCGGTCAGCCCGAGGGACTGCCAGGTGATATCCTCGGGCAACTCCAGCGGCAGAACGCCCATCCCCACCAGGTTGCTGCGATGGATCCGCTCGAAGCCGGACGCAATCACCGCGCGGACGCCCAGCAGGTAAGTCCCCTTGGCAGCCCAATCGCGGCTGCTGCCGGTGCCGTATTCGCTGCCGGCCAGCACCACCAGCGGCACCTTTTCCGCTTGGTAGAGCATGGCGGCCTCGTAGACCGTCATCTCGCGGCCCTCGGGCAAGTGCCGGGTCACACCTCCTTCCGTGCCGGGCGCCAGTTGGTTCCGCAAGCGGATGTTGGCGAAGGTCCCCCGCGTCATCACCCGGTCGTTCCCGCGCCGCGCCCCGTAGCTGTTGAACTCCGCCGGCTCGACGCCGCGCTCGATGAGGTACCTCCCCGCCGGACTTTGCGACGCGATCGACCCGGCCGGAGAAATGTGGTCGGTGGTGACCGAATCGCCCAGCGCCAGGAGGACCCGGGCCCCGAGGATCGGGTGAATCGGCCGCGGCTCCGCCGCCAAGTCCATCAGGAACGGCGGCTCCTGGATGTACGTGCTTGCCGGTTCCCAGGGGAAGAGGTCGCCCGCCGCAACGGCGATCTCGTTCCACTTTGGGTTGGCCGTGAAGACGTCGCCGTAGCGGCGGCGGAACATCTCGGGCCGCACCGCGGCCGCAATCGCCGCGCCGATCTCCTCTTCCGCCGGCCAGACGTCCGCCAGGTACACCGGCTGCCCGCCGGCGCCGGTCCCCAACGGCTCCTCGAGCAAATCCACGTCTACGGTCCCGGCCAGTGCGTATGCCACGACCAAGGGCGGGCTTGCCAGGTAACTGGCCTTCGTCAGGGCATTGATTCGCCCCTCGAAATTGCGGTTGCCGCTCAGCACGGCCGCCGCCACGAGGTTGGCCTCGTCGATCGCTTGCGCCACGGGTTCGGGCAGCGAGCCGCTGTTGCCGATGCAGGTCATGCAGCCGTAGCCCACCGTGTCAAAGCCCAGCGCGGCCAAGGGCTTGTCCAACCCGGCTGCGGCCAGGTAGTCGGTGACGACTCGCGAGCCGGGGGAAAGGCTCGTCTTCACGTGCGGCGGGGTCCGCAACCCGCGATCCACGGCCTTCTTCGCCAACAACCCCGCGGCCAGCATCACGCTCGGATTGCTGGTGTTCGTGCAACTGGTGATGGCCGCAATCACGACGGCCCCGTGGCCGATGGTCCGTCTGGAGCCGGGCAGCGCAACGGCGGCGGTCCGGCCTTGCTCTTGGAGTGGCAGGGCGAAACCGCGCTGGGCGACCGGGGCTCCGAGCGCCCGGCGAAAGGACGCCTTCACGTCGGCCAACCGCACCCGGTCCTGAGGCCGCTTTGGTCCGGCCAGACAAGGCTCCACGGTCGCCAGATCCAGCGACAGCGCCTTGGTGTACTCCGGCCGGGGATCGCCGTCGCGGCGGAACAACTGCTGCTCCTTGGCGTACCGCTCCACCAGCTCGACCTCCGCCTCGGTCCGGCCGGTCGTGCGGAGATAATCGAGGGTCTCTTGGTCGACGGGGAAGAAGCCCATCGTGGCCCCGTACTCCGGGGCCATGTTCGCAAGGGTCGCCCGGTCGGGCACAGTCATCGGCGTCACGCCCGGCCCTAAGAACTCGACGAATTTCCCTACCACCCCTTCCTTGCGGAGAATCTGCGTGACCGTGAGCACGAGGTCAGTGGCCGTGGCGCCGGGGGGAAGACGGCCGGTCAATTCAAAGCCGATCACCTCGGGCAAGAGCATCGAGAGCGGCTGGCCGAGCATCACGGCCTCGGCCTCGATCCCGCCCACGCCCCAGCCGAGCACCCCCAGCCCGTTGATCATGGTGGTGTGGCTGTCCGTGCCCACCAGGGTGTCGGGGAAAGCAACGCGGCCCGGGGACGGGACCGCCGGGTCCTCCCGCAAGAAGACCCCCTTCGCCAGGAATTCGAGGTTTACCTGGTGGACGATTCCGACGGAGGGCGGCACCACGCGGAAGTTGTCGAACGCTTGCTGGGCCCAGCGGAGCAAGGCGTAGCGCTCCCGGTTCCGCACAAACTCCAGCTCCACGTTGGCCGCCAGCGCCTCCGGCGTCCCGAAACGGTCTACCTGCACCGAATGGTCGATCACCAGGTCGACCGGAATCAGGGGATTGATGCGCTTCGGGTCGCCGCCCAGCCGCCCGACGGCGCTCCGCATGGCGGCCAGATCCACGACCGCCGGCACCCCGGTGAAATCCTGCAAAACGACCCGGACTGGCTTGAAAGGAATCTCCACCGGAGCCGGGTTCGCCGCGTTCCACCCGGCCAGGTTCTTCACGTCCTCTTCGCCGACTTCGTAGCCGTCGCAGTTCCGGAGCACCGACTCCAGCAGCACGCGGATCGAGAACGGCAGCCGCCGGATCGTCGTCAGGCCGGAGTCCTCCAGCCTGGTGAGCCGATAGAGGCACGCGGGTCCTGAACCCGTCTCAAACGTGTCCCGGGCGTGGAAGGGATCGTGCTTGCGCGATGCCGAGGTCATTGAAAAGTGGGACTCGTATCGGTTGTCCGGAAGTGGTTTCGCGCATGGGGACCCGGGGCCTGTACGCCGTTCTAACGCAGGATGCCCGGAAGTTCAAGCCGCGACCGACTACGCACCCTCGATCACCCCCAGATCGGCCCAAGCCGGAGGCGCCGGCGCGACCACGGTAACTGTCCGGCGGCTCATGGGGTGCTGAAACGTCAGGCTCCGGGCATGGAGCGCAATGGCCCGGAGCCGGGTGTCTTCGTGCTGCGGGCCGAAAGGGATGCTCGACCCATACTGGGCGTCCCCCAGGACCGGGTGCCCACGTGCGGCGGCCTGGACGCGGACCTGGTGCATCCGCCCGGTCTCCAACTCGATTTCCAGCCACGCGCCCCAGGCCGCGTGGGCCAGCGTGCGATAGCGGAGCACGGCCCGGCGGCCCTCCGGATGTTGCGGGGCGACGATCTCCGCCCGCGGCTCGTTCGGGACCTTGCGGACAAAGTCGATCCAGACCCCCTCGGCCGGGTCAACCGGCCCCGCGATGCAGGCCCAATAGACCTTCACGATGGACCGCCTCTCGAACTGCTTGGCCAGCCGACGCGCTGCCCGCGAATGTCTTGCCACAATCAGCACGCCCGAGGCGGGACGGTCCAGCCGGTGGGGCAGCCCCAGGTAGACCTTCCCCGGGAGGTTGTCGCGCTGCTTGAGGAAGAGCTTGATTCGCTGTTCCAGGCTGTCGATCCCCGGCGGGGCCTGAGTGAGCACTCCAGGGGGCTTATTCACTGCCAGGCACGGCCCCTCCTCGTAGAGGATATCCACGTCGAGCGCCGTCATAGCAGACCATTGCAGATTGCGGCTACCGCAGCGAGCGGCCGGCCGGTGCGTTTTCGCCAGTGCCCGCGCTAATCGGCGTAGCGGGCGGAGGGCCCTTTCTTGGCTGGAGCAAGGACCACTGCTCCCAGCGGGCCAGGGCCACTTGTTCCCCGGTCGCGGTAGCGGAATCGGAGGCCGGCGAAGCACTCCCTGAGTTGGCAAAGGACTTGGAAGCCAGGTCGCCGCTGGCCGAGAAGCCCCGCAATCCGGCCGCGGGAGCTTCTTTCTTGCCGGCCGCCGGGTTCGGACCCGCTTTGGCCTTTGGGGCTGGCTCCTTGATCGACAGCCGAATCGGTTTCAGCTCGGCCGTGCGGACTTCGCTGGGACTCTTGCCCGAAGAGCCATCTGACCCGGCCGATGGTTTTCCGGCTCCGGTCGCGCTCGGCCCCAGTTTGGCCACCACCACCGGCTCCTTGCCGGGCTTGCCGGCCCATGATACGGGGGCCGCGGGCTTGGGAGAGGGAAACTTCATCGAAAGCCGGATCGGCGCCTGCGGGGTCTTCAAGATGCCGGGGGCCGAAGGGCCGGCCGGGGCACTGCGGGCCGGGGCCTTCGCATCGCCGGCCTGGCCAGCGGACGACGGCGCCAGTTTTAGGTCGACCGACGCCTCCTCCGAGACCTTGGCAGGAGCAGAATGCGTTGCGGGGAGCGGCCTCGAACCGTCGTCCGACGGCCCCACCGATAGCTTGATCGATTCCCTGGACGGACTCCGCTCGGCGGGCGCGGGCTCCCAACGGAATTCGACGGGCGGCCCCGCCCCAGCCGACCGTTCAAAACTGGCGAGGGCCGGGGCAAACGATCCGGCGGCAGCCGATCCGTCCGAGGGCTGGGCGCTAGGTGTCTCGGGAACGTCGGAAGCAAGGACGGGCTCATTGACGGGTTCCGGCGGCTCATTCTCTCCAGTCGGCCCGACCCGGTCGGTTGAGGGATCCACGCCGTCGCCGGCGCCCTGGACGATCGCTTCACCGGCCGGCTCCGATCGGTCCGAGCCGACGCGACTTTCCTCTTCCGGCTCGTCCACCAGCACCGGCTCGCGGCTGCGGGCCAGCCTCTCGGCCAACGTGGGGTCTGTAGGCTCGAGCGGGGCCGTAGGCTCAAACGGGGCCATAGACCGGTCGATACCCGGCTTCGCCCCGGACTTCAGGACGATCGGTGCGTCGTTGTCGCCGGTTGGCGGGCCCTCCAACTGGAGCCGCAGCGGCTCGCGCCCCACGTCCGCGCGTTGTGGCCCGGGCTCCTCCGGCACTTGCGCCGGCAGCGGCTGGTCGATGGAGAACCGAAGGACGGGCTTCGTGACCGCTTTGGGCCGGTCCCCATCAGGAGCGGGCCCTTGCGCAAGGCTGCTCGGCGGGACGCCGACCTCGGACGCGGCGGAAGGCTCCTGCGGCACGTCATTTGGTCCTGCGGCTGGAGACGTGCGCTCGCGGTCCGAAGCGACGGCGGGTTCCTCCTTCGGCTCGATAGGAGGCCTGGAGCCCCGGCCCGGCCCGGACCTCGCTGCCCGATAGAACCCCGGCGACTGTCTCGGGATGTTCGCGGTGCGAGGGGAGAGCGTGGACCCGAACGGCGATCGCCCCCCCTCGGCCTGCTCTTTGACCGGCGGGCGGGGAGGGGCTTGGACACTGTCGGACAAGCCGGACGGATCGGTGTCGCCCAACACCGGTCTGATCGCTATGGTCTGATCTTCTCGGACGGTGTCGGGCCGCCCGGTGCTCCCAGCGGCCCTGTCCCGGTTCGTTTCAGGACGATTGTCGCCGCCATCGACGACCCGCAGCCTCATCTCCATGCCCGTTTGGCCCGGGGACGGTGGCGGGATGGGGGACCTCTCTTCCGCGGGCGCCCGCAGCAGCCCCAGCATCCCGGTCCCAAGCCCTACTGCCACGAGAGCAGCCCGGACGACCCAAACGGCCGGACCGCAACGGTTTCGGCGGCGGATGCGTGCCAAAGCGGTCATTGTGAATCTCTCCCAGCACCGTCGCGGCGCAGCAGGGCACCGTGGTTAATTCTCGTATCGGGGTGGGATAAGAGGCGTGTTGAACAAAATGTGTCGATTATTCGGAATGTAGGGGGAATAACGAATCTGCGAAAAAGACTTGTTGTAGGGAGAATGATGGCCCCCCTTGTCGCACCCCCGGCGCATGCTTCCAACGGGTTGAAGCGGGAAGAACCACTCGCTACGTGTAGCGGCTAAGGAGTCGATCCATCAGTCGGGGGGACAGCCGGTTCAGGAAGCAGACCAGCCTCCCCCACCCGGACGGGATGATCTCGCGACTCCCGCGGCGGATGGCCTGGACGGTCTTCCGGGCCACGTGCTCGGCAGACACCAACCCATGTTTGGGCCAATTAGCATTCTCGGTGCGCTGGAGTACGTGATCCGAGAACTCGGTCTCCGTGCTGCCTGGGCTGACCAGAAGCACGTCGATTCCGTGCCGGACCAGTTCGATGCGAAGGGACTCGCTGAAGCCGCGGACGGCGAACTTACTGGCGCAGTACTCGCTGCTGAAAGGGACCGCCCGGTGGCCGAGGATCGAGCCGACGTTGACCACGATCGGTTTTTCCGCCCGCTTTAAGAGCGGGAGCGCGAGGCGGGTCATCTCGACCAGGGCAAAGAAATTCACCTCCATGATGCGGCGGAGCCGGGCCGGATCGGCGTCCTCGAACCGGCCCAGGGCCCCGATACCGGCATTGTTCACGAGGATGGCCAGCCCGCCGAAGCGGGACTCTGCCGCGTCCAGCAGCGCCTGCCGCGTGGCCGGATCGGTCACGTCGCCCGCCACGGTTTCGACCCGATCGCCGAAGGCGGCAATCTCATCGGCCAGTTGCCGGAGCCGGTCGGCGCGCCGCGCGGCCGCCACGACGCGGGCGCCCTGCCGCGCCAGTTCTACGCACAAGGCCCGGCCAATCCCGCTCGATGCCCCGGTGACGATCGCCGCCTTGCCTTCGATTTCCCGTCTGGCCATGGAAGCCGCTCAGTTGCAGCAGGAGCCTACCTGCGAGTACAGCTTTTAGTCCCGGCGTAAAGGATGGGCCCCCGGCGATCACCCTTCCACGTCCTCAACCGCCTCGATTCCGTTTCCGTAAGGCCGGACCAGGCCCTCATCGGGGCGGATGCGTCCGAGGTACTTCTGCGGAATGCGGCAGTGAACGATTACCCGGGAGTCGCGGTATTGCCTGGAGAGGACTTCGCCGTGCGCCGCCAGATAGGCCATGAGGCGGCCGTTGTCGAGCCCGAACTCGATTTCCACGTCGCGAAAGGCGCGGCTCAGGGCCTCACTGACCGCCGCGGCGAGGCGCCCCAATCCTGCTCCCTTGCGGGCGCTGATCGGGACGGCGTTCGGGTAGCGGTTCAAGAGCCCTTGGAGGGTGGCCCGGTCCTCCAGCACGTCGACCTTGTTAAGGACCAGGATCGTCTCCTTGGCGTCCAGGCCGATTTCCTCGAGCACCTTGTGCGCCGCGCTGATCTGCTCCATGACCGCGGGGCTGCCGGCGTCGGCCATGTGCAGGAGGAGATGCGCCTGCCGGGCCTCTTCGAGGGTGGCCTTGAAGCTGGCGATGAGGTGGTGAGGCAGGTTGCGGATGAAGCCCACCGTGTCGCTCAACAGCACCGGTCCCCAGCCGGGGAGCTGCCATCGCCGGGTGCGCGTGTCGAGCGTGGAGAACAGCGCGTCCTGCGCGAGCACGTCGGCCCCCGTGAGGCGGTTCAAGAGCGTGCTCTTGCCCGCGTTCGTGTAGCCCACCAGGGAAACCGTCATCAGGTCGCGGCGGGTGGCCACTTCCCGCTCGCGGCGGCGGTGGATGTCGTTCAGCTCGCTCCGCAGCTCGTGGATCCGCCTTTCAACGAGCCGGCGGTCGGTTTCGAGCTGCTTCTCGCCCGGGCCGCGGAGGCCGATCCCCTTCTTCTGCCGCGACAAGTGGGTCCACATCCGCTTCAGCCGCGGCAGCGAGTATTCCAGTTGGGCCAGCTCGACGGCCAACCGCGCCTCGTAGGTCCGGGCCCGGCTGGCGAAGATGTCGAGGATCAGCTCCGTGCGGTCGATGACCTTGACGCCGAGGGCCTTCTCCAGATTGCGGGTTTGGCCGGGGCTCAAGTCGTTGTCGAAGATCACCACGTCGGCGTCCACGTGGCCCACCACGGCCTTCAGGTCTTCGACCTTGCCGGAGCCCATGTAGGTGGTCGCGTCGGGCGCCTGGCGGCGCTGCGTGAGTTGTCCGGCGACCCGGGCCCCCACGGTCTCGGCCAGGCCCTCCAACTCTTCCAACGGGCGTTCGCAGACCGGCTGATCCTTCAGCAAGATGCCGACTAGAACGGCTGCCTCACTGGCGACCCCGTCGAACCGGTTGGTCTCAATCACGGCGGCTCAATTCCTCCCAAGGTCTATTCGACATCGCCGGCCAGCAGGTGGCAATAGCTCTGGTAGCGCCGCTGGTCGAGCCGGCCGTCGGCCACGGCGTCCTTGATCGCGCAATCGGCTTCGTGCGTGTGCGTGCAGTTGGGAAACTTGCAGCGGCTCACGTAGGGGCGGAGATCGCGGAAAAAGCCGGGCACCTCCTCGGGACTGACGTCCCAAAGCTGAAACTGCCGGACGCCGGGAGTGTCAACCACGTATCCGCCAAAACGGAGCGGCAACAGCCGGGCCGTGCAGGTCGTGTGGCGCCCCTTTTCGGTCTCGCCGCTGACCGGGGCGATACGCAGGTTCAGCGAGGGATCGAGGACGTTCAGGAGCGAGGACTTGCCTACGCCGCTCTGCCCGACGATCACGCTTTGCCGGTCGCTCAGAACCCGGCGGAGCCGCTCCAGCCCGAACCCGGTCACCGCGCTCAAGAGAAGCACCTGGTAGCCCATCTGGCTGTAGACGCCCGCCAGCGGCTGGAGGGAAACGGGCTCCACCAGGTCGATCTTATTGATGCACAGGACCGGCCGGACGCGGCCCTTTTCCGAGGAGATCAGCAGCCGGTCGATCAGGTTCCGCTTCAGCCGCGGCTGGGCGGCGCTGGCGACGATCAACACCTGGTCCACGTTGGCCACCAGGACCTGCTGCCGTCGGCCGGCGATCCGCGATAGACACCCGCGGCGCGGCTCGACGCGATCGATGATCCCCTCGCCGCCGGCGCCGCCGGGTGCGAGGCGGAAGAGCACCCGATCGCCGACGACGAGCACGTGCCGCTGGTCCGTGCTGAGGGTCTTCAGAAGCCGGCGGGTGACGCACCGGTGCAGCCTGCCGTCCTCGGCTTCCACCGTGCTGGTCAGCCCAAAAACGGTCAAGACCCGCCCGCGCGAGCAGGCCGCCTCCTCAACCTGCAGCGCAACGTCGAACGGCGATCCCTGTCCCCCCGGCAGTCGATCCCCCATGACGGTCCGCCGCCGGGTCAGGTCTCCCTTGCCGCTGACCCGCTCGCTGAGCGGCGGTTCCACCCGCTCGAACCCGTGCTGGAGAAACTCCTGCGTCCAGTCGGTCCGTCGGGTGCGAGGCGCGCGATTCTTGCGAAACTCGGCGCGAATCTTCCGCTTCTTCTTCGCCATGCCGACCCACTTCCGATCGCACTGCCCTCAAAGCGGCCCTTGACGCTTGCGCACCGGCCCGGGAGCGTCGTCGGTGATGTCGTAGCGGAACTCGGCAGGTTGTTCGGGCTCGGGCTTTTCCCGCAAGAGGCTGCCCCTGAGGAGTCCCGCCCGCTCCAAGAGCGACTTGCTGAAAACGTCCTCTTCAGCCATGTCGGGAGGAGGGGGTCCGACCGCGCCGTTATCGACCGGCGAGTATCTCACTTCGTAGCTGTGTTTGGCAACCCGCAGGATGTCGCCCGGGTCCAGCCGCTTCTCGATCACCCGCACCCCGTTGACCTTCAACCCGTTGCGGCTATTGAGGTCCTTAACGAACCAATAGCCGTTGTTGAGCGTCAACTGGCAATGATGGGCCGAGACGTTGGAGAACCGCAGGACGACATCGCAGCTTTCCCGCCGCCCGACGAGCAAAGATCCCTTCTTTAGAGGGATTGGGTCGCCACCGCCTAGCGGGATCAATTCGCCGTACATAAGCGCGTTGTTAGTCCTCTCTTGTGGCAAGCTGCTGAGGATTTTACGATGAGGAAAACCCTCCGATTTCAAGTGTAGGCGGGGAGTACGTTGGCGTCAACCGATTTACCCCACCCGATGCGGGGAACGGCCGACTGGCGTTCCTCGGGGCTGCGCTACTATAATCTCGGCTCGTTCTACCGCTGGAGATTCGGCTGCCGGGTCTGGAAAGTGAGCGTCGACGGGGGGTTCTTCTGCCCCAATGTCGACGGCACCGTCGGGACCGGCGGCTGCACCTTCTGCAACATCCGCAGCTTCAGCCCGAGCCGTCGCCTGCCGGGCCTTTCGATTACCCGGCAGATCGACGAAGGGATCCGGCGCCTCCGTTGGCGACGGGAAATCGACCGCTTCATTGCCTATTTTCAGCCGGCCACCAATACCTACGCCCCCGTCGAGCGGCTTCGGGCGTTGTATGAGGAGGCGGCCGCGCATCCCGCCGTGGTGGGGCTTGCCATCGGCACTCGACCCGACTGCGTCCCGGATGAGGTGCTGGGGCTGCTGGCCGAGCTTGCCGCCGACACGTGGCTCTGCGTCGAATACGGCCTGCAGAGCATCCACGATCGGTCGCTGGATTGGCTGAACCGCGGCCACCATTACGACGCATTCCTGGACGCCGTCGAGCGGAGCCGACGCCGCGATCTGAACGTCGGCGCCCACGTGATTCTCGGGCTGCCAGGGGAGACCGCCGAAGACATGGCGGCCACTGCCCGGGAGCTGGCCCGGCTGGGCGTCCATTCGGTGAAGATCCACAATCTCTACGCCGTCGAGCAAACGCCCCTGGCCGATGCGGTGGCCGCGGGAGCCGTCCGGCTCCCGGCATTCGAGGAGTATATCGGATACGTGGTCGACTTCCTGGAAGCGATTTCACCCGACTGCGTGGTGGAGCGGCTCTGCGGGGATGCCCCGCCGGAGTACCTCATTGCCCCAGCGTGGTGTCTGAACAAATCGGCCGTCCGGGCGGCCGTGCAGGCCGAGCTCGTGCGGCGAGACTCGTGGCAGGGCAAGAACACCGCTGTTGCCGAATCCGTGGGCTGAGTGACACCGCAGGACGACTTGGGCTTTGAACTGGGTGGCATGCCGTCCTTGCTGCAGGCAAGGTCGGCATGTCATGACATGCTCACCCGACGCTTCGCGTCGTGAGAGTATGCCACCCCGGGAACATAGGCTCCCTGGGGTTCCACTCAGCCGCCGCTTCCAAGCGGCGGGCTTCCCTGGGGAGCCGGGCAGGGCTAATCTTGTAGTTGGGACCGGAGTGGACCGGATGGCCGCTGGTCGGGTGCCGCAGGCCGCCGTATCGGCCTCCCAGGCGGCCCCGGCGAGAGGAAAGTCCGGGCTCCGCAGGACACGGTGATGGGTAACGCCCACCGGCCGTGAGGCCAGGGAAAGTGCAACAGAAAGCAGACCGCCTCGCAGGGCTCGGCTCCGCGCGGTAAGGGTGAAACGGTGAGGTAAGAGCTCACCAGCAGGCCGGGTGACCGGCCTGGCTCGGAAAACCCCATCGGGAGCAAGGCCAAGCAGGAAGAAGTTCGATCCTTCGGGATCGGCGCGAAACGGCCCGTTTCGCACCCGCTTCCGGGTCGGCTGCTCGAGGCGCCGGGCAACCGGCGCCCTAGAGAAATGGTCACCATCCTCGCCGTTCCTCGGAACGACGGGGCACAGAACCCGGCTTACAGGTCCGCTTCAGTCATCCGCTGCCGTGTTTGCCACCCCGGCCACCAGGTCGGCAGGGCGGCTGGTCGTCAGGTCACGGCGCCCTCCCTCGTCGAGCATCTTGAGCAGTTTCGAGATGCACAGGGTGTTGATGCTCACCCGCATCTCCTCGGCCTCGGCTTTGAGGGTTTCGTGGAGGGACCGGGGCATCCGCACGGTCACGACCCGCTGGGTCTCCCGCTCGGCCGGCCGGTCGCGCTGGCGGTTGCGGAGGTCGTCGAGCAGCTCCCGAATTCGGGCGTACTCGGGGGAGCACTCGAACCGGACCAGGGAATCGGGCTCGCGAAACGTGCGGCGGACGACCCCGTCCACGCCGAGCACCTCGCGGAAGAAGACGACCCATTCGGGATCCATGGAATGGAGCCGCTCAGCGACTTGCAGCACCGCCTTCGCCCCGTGGGCGGCTCCATTTATCTGCAGGGGAGTCTCTCCGAGCGGTTCCCGAATCTTCGTTGCCATCGATCAAAGCCCTTCCCTGGATCCAAGGTGCGTTACGGTCTCGCCCGCAGGACATCCCGGTGGTCCCACGTACGCCTGGATGATTGCGCTGCGGTCAAGTGACAGCACGAAGTGCTTGCAAATCAACGACTTGCGATGCGCAGCATGGCCGCGACTTCTTTTTGGGCAGCGGTGCCCAGGACGCAGGCAGGCCGGCGGCTGCTCAGAAAGCAGGCAGGTCCGGCGAGTCGCATTTACCAAATGTCCGGCCTGTAGGGGCGGGCAAACGCCTCCGTCCGTAGACCGCTTGCTCCGCAAGCGGATCCCCGAACCGCTTCGGGACGAAGCGGTCTACTTTACGCAGCTTGCGTTCTTTTCGAGATAGTCGACAACGAGCGCGGTGACATCCCGCCCGACCGCGCCCTCGAGCCCGCGCCATCCCGGCACGGCATTTACTTCTAAAACAAGCAGCCGTCCGTCGGCGGCGGGCAAGAGATCCACTCCGGCGATGGTGGCCCCGACCGCGTCCGCCGCCCGCCGGGCCAGGTCGACCCAGTCGTCAGGCGGCGTCCATGGTTCCGCCTTCGCCCCCCGGCTGACGTTGAGCCGCCAGTCGTCGTTCGACACCCGCCGCATCGCCAGGGCCTGGTCGCCGATCAAGAAGATGCGGACGTCCCAGCCCTGGTGTGGGACGAACTCCTGCAGATAGCAGGCTGCAGGCGGCCCGTTCATCGGAGGATTTTCCGCGCGAAGCCGGGCGGCATTCAGGTAGGGGGCCAAATCGGCTTCGGTGGTCAGCCGTTCGATCCCCCGGCCGCGCGATCCAAAGAGTGGCTTCACGACCGCAATCCGCCCGAGGTCGTGCCAGGCCTGCTCGATGCCCACGGCATTCTGGGCGACGATCGTCCGTGGCACGGCAATTCCCGCCTCCGCCATCCGCGCGAGCGACAGATATTTGTCGATCGCCACCTCGAGCGATCGGGGACTATTCAGAATGCGTGTGCCGCGTTGCGCGAGCCGGCCAAGCACGTCCATCCGAAAGATCACGTCCTCCAGGGCGCCGGTGGGCATGCCGCGCACGATGACCATGTCGGCCCGGCCGACCGCATCGGGCAGGAATCGTTCGCCGGGGCTCGCATCCCCGCCCCCGATCTCCGCCGCCAGTTCGTGCCAGCGAACCACTGCCGCCTCGTGGCCGCGACCACGAATGACTGCTGCGAGCCGGCCGAGGTGCCAGCCCGTCGGCTCGCCGAGGAGCGCCATCCGCAGCACGTCACGCTCCCGTGGCGGCGGATCCGGCAGGGGCCGCGAAAGACTCCCGCACGATCTCGGGAGCGAGGCCGCCGAAGCGGTGCCGCATGCCGGTGTCGACATTGACGATCTCGACCGAAGCCGGCGCGAAGAGCGCCGGATCGAGCGCGTAAAAATCGTGGCCGGCCCGCTCGAACAGCTGGCAGAAGGGGGCGCCGTAGTCGGCGGAGGCCCGGCTTACCATCCGCGGGCCGATCTCGCGGAGGCTCTCGTCATCGCCGGTCACCTCGAGCGTGACAAGCCCGCCGTAGAGGATGGCGTCGTTCGTGCGGCCGATCGCCGTGAGATCGTCGCCTGGCACCGGGGCGAGCGGCGCTCGGCCGCTGCCCCGCCGGATCCGCCGCAAGTCGAAGTGCAGGTCGTGCAGTTTGTGGAGCGCCGTCTCGAGCGATCGCGCGATCACCTGCAGCGTGCCCGCAGGGCTCGCAGTGCGGGCCACGAGCAGCACGAGCGCTGCGGGATCGATGCCGGCGTCGGCTGCGAGCTGCCTGCAGACGTCCTCCGGCGGCAGCTTCGAAGACTCGAGCAGGCCGACGGCGACACTCGCCTTTTCGCGCATGCCGATGTCGTCGAACAGATCCTCGCGGCCGATGGCGGCACGGATCGGTCCGCTTGCCATCGCGAAATACTTTCCGGCCGACACCTTCCAGCCCGCATACTGCGAGGCGAGGCAGGCGGCGAGCGGCTCTGCGCTCTCGACGGCGACGAGCGGCCACTCGCATCCCGGCCAGGCCGCGGCATAGGCGTCGCCGTGGGCGCCGGGTTCCTCCAGCCACACACGGCCGAGCCCCGCCATCGCCGTGCGGGCGAGCGCCAGGCCTGCATCGGAACCGCCCGCGGCCTTCACGCCGCAGTCGATGACACGCGCCCCGCCGGTCGTGTGGACGACTAGCCCCAAGCGGGCGGCGTCGGCGATTGTCCGCTCTGCAATTCCGATCGCTGATTCGTTGAGATTCATGGCAGGGCACCCCGGTTCGAGGACATAATGGGTCGAAACCAGTAAGCCGGCAATCCCCGCCGCTGCCGTCCCATGAAGTAGAGCATTCCGCCAACGCAAACCGGTGCGCCCGTGCCCAGCCTGACCGTCGAAAACTACGTGAAGACGATCTACCAGATCGTGTCGGCGCAGGACGGCGGCGCCGCCACCACCGGGCAACTGGCAGCCGCGCTCGATGTCTCTCCCGGCACGGTCACGAGCATGCTCAAGACGCTCGACGCCGCCCGGCTCGCGACCCACCGCCCCTACGAGGGCGTGGCGCTCACGCGGGCCGGCCGCGTGCTGGCGCTCCGCATGATCCGCCGCCACCGGCTCATCGAGCTGTTTCTCCTGCGCACGCTCGACATGAGCTGGGATGAGGTGCACGACGAGGCGGAGCACATGGAGCATGCCGTGAGCGACCTGCTCGTGGATCGCATCGACGCCTTCCTCGGCCATCCCGACGTCGACCCCCATGGCGATCCGATCCCGCGCGGCGAGGGCGAATCGCTCCAGCCGCCCAAGGAGGAGCCCGCCCGCTCGCTCGCCGAATGCGAAGCCGGAACGGCATTCCGGCTCACCCGCGTGCTCGACCAGTCGGCCGGCTTTCTCCGCTACCTCACCGACTCCGGCCTGGTGCTCGGCGCCATGGGAGAAGTGGAGCGGAATCCCGACGGCGCGGGGCTGATGCGGGTGCGCGTTAGTAAACGCGTCTTGTCGCTGGCGATCGAGGCGGCGGGGAAGCTCGTCGTCGCGGAGGCCTGACGGACTGGCACCCGTCGGAGCGTCCTCGCGCCCAATCCGGCTGTAGGACAGGCTTCAGCCTGTCTTGATTGATGACAGGCTGAAGCTGATTCGGTGGCAGGCTGAAGCCTACCCTACAGGGCGACACTCCCAGACGGCTGATTGGCCGAGGCATTCGTCGACTTCGATCCGCAAGGATCCGGTGACCGGGCTGCCGGCCGCGGCCATTGCCGCGAGCAGTTCGTGGCCGATCCAGCGGGCGATCCATTCGGCCGTCGTGTTTTCGACCGGCAGGAGCACGCACTCGTCGGCGGGGAAGACCCAGCGGCGGTCCCAGTGGCGATCTTTGAATCGCACCGTCACCTCGGCGGCACGGCCGCTCGCCGCCGGCGTGTGCTCGACCGCGAGGAACCGGTTCTTCGTGGGCAGGAGCATGTGATGGTCGAGGCGGGCCGTGATCGCGGAGAGCAGGTCGCGGAGCTTGATAAAGTCGACCACCATGCCGTGGTGATCGGGCGGCCCCTCGACGTCGGCGCCCACCGTCCAGTTGTGGCCGTGGACCGCCTCGCAGATGTCGTCGGTCAGCGTGATGAAGTGGCCGGCGCAGAAGACGTGCACCGCCTTGCGCATCCTCACCTGAAAGCGTTCGTTCATGGTCGGTCGTGCCGGAGGGTGGAGTCGATCGTGGGCGCGTCGCCGAGGAGGCTTGTGAGGCGATCGGTGACGAGGAGAATGTACAGCGCCGCAGCGATGAGGTCGGCGGTCGTGCCCGGGTTCATCTTTTGCGCCCGCAGGAAGAGGTCGAGATCGGCCGCCGCGGCGGGCCAGTCGGCCCCGGTGGCGAGGACGGCCGCCGCACGGGCCGAGATATTGGCGGCGCCGGCAATGCCGTGCTTCCGCGCGATAAGCGTGTCGGGCTCGCGGGCGAGCTGCATGAGGTGGCTGCGTTCGATCGCCGCGCCGAGCGAAAGGCCGCGTTCGATCTCGCCGGCGATGTCGGCCACGGGGCCGGCGAAGAGCGGTTCGTAGCCGTGGGCCCAGAGCCTCGCGATCTGGTCACGGTCCGCGGCGGCGCGCATCGCTTCGAGAAGGCTCTCCGGTGCGGGGCCGGCGATGTCCCACTCGTCGCACCGGCCCAGGCCGCCGGGGTTTGCCAGCGCGATCGCCGCGTAGACATCGCGGGCATCGTCGGGACTTGTGGTGGCGAGGACGTCGGCCGCGGCCGCGGGGGAGAGCGGCGTGCAAGAGGGCACGGCGGCGAGCGGCGCGATCGCGAGCACGATGCCGAGGTTTGCGTTCGACCGCGTCACGCGGCGCGAGGCCGTGACGGCGTCGAGGATCGTGCAGCCGAGCGGCCGCTCAGCTGCCAAGTCGAGTGCGGCCGCGATCGCCTCGCCGGCCGCGACGAGTTCCGCGTGCGAGAGGTCGGCGAAGGCGGCGGCCGGATGCACGTTGCCCACCTTCGCCGCCGTGGCTTCGAGCCGGCAGGCGATCGCGGCATGCCGCCCGCGGCCCAGCCGCGCGGCCGCGGCTGGTGTTCCGGAAGCAACGGTTGCAGCGACGGTGCGGTCTCGGATGGGGATTTCCCGTGTGGTTCCGGGCTCGGGGCTGCTGGCGGGCGTTCGGCAAGGGTAGACTTGGAATGGCTCTCCACTTTCACTCTTCCACCTTACACCGCACCCGTTCCCCACGACAGCATGGCGACCGACGCAGCCCCCACGGAAACCAAGTTCGGCCCGGAGTGCTTCCTGAACCGCGAGCTCAGCTGGCTCGACTTCAACGCACGGGTGCTGGAGGAGGCGGAGAATCCCGACAACCCGCTGCTCGAGCGGCTCAAGTTCCTGGCGATCTTCAGTTCGAACCTCGACGAATTCTTCATGGTGCGGGTCGCGGGGCTCCGCGAGCAGGCCTTCGGCGAGAGCGCGCCGCAGGACTATTCGCCCGACGGCATGCGGCCGCTGGAGCAACTGGAGAGGATCGCCGCCCGCACACAGGAGTTGGTCGCCAAGCAGTATCGCTGCTTGAAGGAGAGCATCGGCCCGGCCATGGAGGCGGAGGGATTCGAGCTCCTGCGGTATGAGTCGCTGCAGGGGCCGCAGTTCGAGCAGGTGGACCGGTTCTTTCGGGAGCGGGCCCTCCCGATCCTCACGCCGATGGCGGTCGATCCGGCGCATCCGTCGCCCCGCTACCACAATCGCGGCCTGTATCTCGGCGTGATGCTCGAGCATGGCGCGGAGCGGAATGGCGAGGCGCTGGGGCCGAAACGGCTCTTCGCCGTGGTGCAGGTGCCGCAGGTGCTGCCGCGGATCGTGAGCGTGCCGCCGACGGCGCCGGGGCGGACGTCGTTCGTGCTGCTCGAAGACATCGTCGCCGCCCGGCTCCCTGAACTGTTCGGCGGGTTCGACGTGCAGTCATGGACGGCCTTCCGTATCACGCGCGACAGCGACATGGACGTGCTCGAGCAGGAGTCGGACGATATGCTCCGGATCATCGAGGAGCGGATCAAGGCCCGCCAGCGAGGCCAGGCCGTGCGGATCGAGATCGCGAGCAAGGCCGATCAGTCGCTCGCGCAGCTCATCATCGACGAGGAGGCGCTCTACAGCGACCCAGTAGGCGAACGCTACAGCGAGGTCTTTCGGATCGACGGGCCGCTCGACCTGACCGCCCTCTGGGAGCTCTACAAACAGCCCGGCCACGACCGCCTTCGCGACAAGCCCTTCACGCCCCGGATTCCGCGCGGGCTCGGACGGCGCGGCGAAGACATCTTCACCGCGATCGCCCGGCAGGACATCCTCCTGCACCATCCTTACGAATCGTTCGACTCGGTGGTCGATTTCGTGAGCAGCGCCGCGAACGATCCGAAAGTGCTCGCCATCAAGCAGACGCTCTACCGCACGAGCGGCGACTCGCCAATCTCGAGAGCGCTGATCACGGCGGCCGAGTCGGGCAAGCACGTCACCGCGCTCGTCGAGCTCAAGGCCCGCTTCGACGAGGCCAACAACGTGAGTTGGGCCCGGCAGTTGGAACGCGCCGGCGTGCACGTCGTCTTCGGCTTTCTCGACCTCAAGACGCACTGCAAGCTCTCGCTCGTCGTCAGGCAGGAAGGGCAGGGACTGCGTCGATACGTGCACCTGGGGACCGGCAACTACAACCCCACGACGGCGCTCACCTACACCGATCTCGGCCTCTTCACGGCCGACGAGGCGATGGCGGAAGACGCCTCGGCGCTCTTCAACCTGCTCACCGGCTATTCGCAGGGGCACCGGTGGCAGCGGCTCGTGGTCGCTCCGAACGACCTCCACAGGCGGACAATCGAGCTGGTCCAAGAGCAGGCTCGCCGCGCGCGCGAGGGGCGGCCGTCGCGGATCTTCGCGAAGCTCAATTCGCTCGTCGATCATCGCGTGATCGAGGCGCTCTATGAGGCGAGTCAGGCGGGCGTGCCGATCGATATCGTCGCCCGCGGCATCTGCTGCCTGCGGCCCGGTGTGCCCGGAGTGAGCGAGACGATCCGCGTGCGGAGCATCGTCGACCGCTTCCTGGAGCACAGCCGGATCTACGTCTTCGGCCCCGACGAGGAGGCGGAGGTTTTCCTCGCCAGCGCCGATTGGATGCCGCGAAACTTCTTCCGGCGGGTGGAGGTGATGTTTCCGATCCTCGCCCCGGAATTGCGGCAGCGGATCCTGAAGGAGATCGTGCCGGTCTATCTCATCGACAACGTGCGGGCGCGGCAGCTCGACCCGGTCGGCATCTTCCATCTGCAGCACCCGGCGGATGGCCAGCCGCCGCTGCGTTGCCAGCACGAATTTCTCGAACGGCGCATGGCGGCCGACGCCAACGCCTCCGCTTGAAGCGATCGATGAATCCTCCCTAGAATCGCTGCGGATGCACAGGCCGCTCCCGTTGCAAGGCAGGTTTCATGGCGGAGGACTATTACCAGACGCTCGGCGTGCCACGCACGGCTTCGCCAGAAGACATTCGCAAGGCCTACCGCGAGCTCGCCCGCAAGTATCACCCCGATCTCCATCCTGACGACGAGTCGGCGAAGGAGAAGTTCAAGAAGGTGCAGACCGCCTTCGACGTGCTCAACGACCAGAGCAAGCGGGAGATGTATGACCGCTACGGCAGCTCGTTCGAGGGCGTGGGCGCGGGCGGCCCCGGCGGCGGCTGGGGCGGAGGTCGCGGCCCGTTTCCCGGCGGCGGCTTTCCGGGTGGCGGCGAGGTCGACCTCGAGAGCCTTTTCGGCGGCGCGGGCGGCTTCGGCGACATCTTCGGCCGCGGCGGCACGAAGGCCCGTGGCCGGCGCCGACCGGCGCAGACGCCCGGGGAGGACGTCACCGCGCGGATCGACATTCCCTTCAAGCTGGCCATCGATGGCGGCAAGACCGACGTGCGGCTCGAACGAGACGGCAAGACCGAGACGATCAGCGTGACGATTCCACAGGGGCTGCCCGACGGCGCCCGGATGCGGCTGCGCGGCCAGGGGCTGCCGGGCACCGGAGGTGGTGCGGCGGGCGACCTGCTCCTGGAGGTGAAGGTCGAGCCGCATCCCGTCTTCCGCCGTGAAGGCGACACGCTCGAGCTCACGCTTCCGGTCAGCGTGGCCGAGGCAATCCTGGGGGCGAAGGTGGACGTGCCCACGCCGTGGGGAACGATCAGCTTGAAGGTGCCGCCGAAGACGTCGGGCGGCCGGAAGCTGCGGGCCGCGGGCATGGGCGTACGGCATGCCAATGGTGCGAAGGGCGACCTCATCGCCGAAGTGCAGATCGTGCTTCCCGAACAGGCCGACGCCGCGACGCTCGACAGGCTGCTCGAGGCTGCCAAGGCCGCCGAAGCCGCGGGCGGGCCAGGCCCGCGCGGCCAACTGCGATGGTGATGGCGTCAAACCGCAATTTTCCCGGGACGGCGCGGCTCCATTCGCCGGCGGAGTTCGCGCGGGTGTACGAGCACCGCCGCAGCGCCGCGGCTGGAGGGCTCGTCCTCTACGCGCGGCCCGGTGCTGGGAATGCCGTGCGGCTCGGCACGTCGGTCTCGCGGCGGATCGGCTCCGCCGTCATCCGCAACCGCTGGAAGCGGCGGTTGCGCGAGGCGTTTCGGGAGATTCGCCATCGCCTGCCCCAGGGCAATGATTTCGTGGTCGTCGTGCGGTCATCCAAGGTGCCCGCAGGCGCGGCGGGTGCCCGCGAGGTGGAGGAAAATCTCGTGGCGCTGGCAACGCGGGTCGTGGGCAGGCCCGGCTACGGCCGGGACGCGCCATGACGTTTGTGAAGCGTTGCGCACGGGCGTGCGATCGCGCCGCCTCCGCGGTGCTCGTCGGCCTCGTCATCGTCTACAAGGCGACGCTCAGCCCGCTGCTCGGCCGCCACTGCCGGTTTCAGCCGACCTGCAGCGCCTACTTCCGGCAGGCCGTCGAGAAGCACGGCGCCGTTCGCGGCGCGCTCAAGGGCATCGCCCGGATCTGCCGCTGCCATCCCTGGCACCCCGGTGGCTACGATCCGCCCTGATTACGACCCGCCCTGATCCTGCAGCAGCATCGCGAGGACCGCCGCATTCGCCGCCGGAAAGTTGAGCTCCCGCAGTTTCGCCACCGGCATCCACGCGAATGGTGGCTTGGGCACCGCCGACGGATCGACGGGCGCCGCCCAATGAAAGCTCACGAGCAGGTTTGGCCGCGACTGCGTCGAGATGACACCGAACGAACGGTCGCCGACCTGGATGGCAATCCCCGCCTCCTCGAGGCACTCGCGGGCAGCGGCCTCGCCTGACGTCTCGTGCTCCTCAACCTTGCCGCCGGGAAACTCGTCGAGCCCCGGTGCCTCAGCGGCATCGGGCGGCCGCCGGCCGACGAGCACGCGGCCTTCGTGCACCACCACGGCGACGGCGATCGTCCGCAGGGCTGCGGGCATCGGCAGGAGTCTTTGCCCTACTGTGGCTTCTGCACGAGGTCGAGAAGGCGTCCCGGCGAGCCCATCACGTTGTAGCCGGCATCGACGTGGAGAATCTCACCGGTGATGCCGCCAGAGTCCTTCGAGAGGAGGAAGGCTCCGGTCTTGCCGACTTCTTCGTGGGTGATGTTGCGGCCCATGGGCGACATGTGCTGGT
>CAYGZA010000031.1:4176-31421 GCA_964354135.1 uncultured Planctomycetaceae bacterium | reverse complement strand
TGACCAGTGGCAGCCTCGCGCAAGCCCACGCTTAACCACCTCTTTTTGACCGCCCCAAAACCGCCCGCAGGGCATTCTTGACCGGATTGAACTTCGGTCGCGATCGGACGTTGTGTCTTCTTGGGCCATTTTGTTCAAGGAATCGGTTTTCTCGCCCTGCGGCGAGCCTCCTGCTGGACAACAAGAGTTTCCCTAGCCCAGGCGTTTACGCCTGGGACCGCGAGAATCCCCGATTCCCTTCGTCTTGTCCCTTCCGGGCGCGAACTTGCGCCGCGGCGGCCCCTCAAGGGGCCGACAATGACCTCGGCGTCCCCTCGTCCCAGGCGTAAACGCCTGGGCTAGGGAAAAGCGGGTCTGGGCCCCAATTCCTCACGCATGGCCCCTCCTCGCTCGCCCCCGGGGCTGAAAGCTGAAAGCCGATCGCTCAAAGCCCCGTTCTCCCCCTGCCTACTGCCTCGATTGACTCAGCGCGCGGTCGTGGTAGATTGACGGGCAGCGAAGGATCCACGGACGCAGCCCAAGGGCCTGATGGCCCAGGTAATTGGACTTATCCCCTTTCCTCGCCTCTCCTCGCGAGCACACGGGATCGACAGAAGTTGCGTCATACCGCGGGACGCTGAGGGTCCTCAGTGACAGGGCACGACTATGCCGCCGAAAGCCGTCAAGACGGTGCGCGACTTGATCTTCTGGCAGTACGCCAAGCTGATCGCGCGGTCTGCTGGAATGGACAAGCAATACGGATTCGTCATGAAGACCTTTCAGGATCTCAAGACCGGTCGCAAGAAGTGGTCGGCAATCCTGCGCGAAGACCGCAAGATGCTGGAGACCGGGCCGCCCACTTGCGCGTACTGTGGGTCAATGGAATCGCTGAACATGGACCACATTATCCCCCAGCGGATCAACGCACCGGCGGAATGCGACGTGCATCAAATCCACAACCTTGTGTGGTGTTGCCGGTCGTGTAACAGCGCGAAGGGTGGTCGGGACGTATTCACATGGTACGGGCCTGAGCGGCGCAACGAAGTTCCCCGGATTGTTGAGGGCAAGTTCCTGAAGCTCGCCTACAAGTGCCACGCCTGCCGCGGTTCCCTGGACAGTGCCGACGTGGACATGAACGCAGTATTGGACGTGCGCGACCTGGGGTGGATCTTCAACGAGCCATGTCCAGGCCCGAAGCAGACAGAAGAGATGAACGCGGGGGGAGAGGAATCGTAAAACGCGCCTCCATTGCGAGGGTGGCGAGCCTCATATTGAACGAGTGATGAGAAGGGTAGACGGCCGACGGGCCGTCGCACGGCGCATCCGGCCGCTGTGGAACCACCTACGCCACGGCCGCCGGCTGCCCGGCCCGAAAGCTAGGTGACGCGATGGCAACAAACGGCGGCCAGCCGCCCCAAGCTGATCTTGAACGCCTCACCCAAGCTGTCCAAGAACAAGCCTACGGTGATGAGCTTCCAGATGGAAAGGCTCAGTCGCTTCAGAAGGCCCTCGCGATGCTCTGGAGTGACGCTTTCCGGGAGACAGTGTCGCCGATATTTGGTGACCGGTTCCTGGATATAGTAAAGGTTGCCCCGGCCGAGTTTGCCGCGACCACTCTCCTCGTGCACATGTTCGTCGCACTTCCGATCTCGCTCATGGAGAACGCGGTCGATCACGGTGTTCAATGGGCGGGTTTAGAATGTGTCGATGAACTTGAGGTTTCGGGCAAAAAGATTCTCACGCGGCTAGCTGCTTCGTTAGCGTCAGCGAATCAGCATGAGTGTGAGTACCGCGTGATGAAGGCTACATCCTGGCACGAGGTAGCGTTCAACTATGCCGTGAGTGCATACCGAATCGTCCGGAGCGGACTCGATTCCGGATATCAGAAGGGCGTCAAAGAGTCGAAACAACGCGGCGCAGCGCGAGAGTTTGAGAAGCTGCTCGGAAAGGATCCGAAGCGTAAGAAACGGCGCGTTAGCGAAACGTGGCTACAAAAGTACTGGCCCCGCATCGCGGCCTGTTGGACGGCCGAACGCGACCTGGAGAGCCAAGGATTGGCGATGAGTGATGAGGAGTTGACGGGGCTGGCAATACGGATGCAGCAGGAACTGCCTCGCGCTTGGGCGTTCAAGTACGGCCCCGGCAACACTGGGTTTCAGACACTGGATGACGCCGTGTTTGCGATCATCGAGAGCTGCGTCGATCCCAGCCGCGCCTGCGCCACCCGCGATGCCTACTTCGACAAACGCAACAGGGAAGAGCTCGGGCCGACGAAGATCGCCAAAGAATGGAACGCCAAGTCAAAAGCGGAGAGGCAGCAGATCGCTCCTCGCGCGACTGGCAACGTCTCGCCGAGTGCCGTAAAGAAAGCTATCCAGCGGCGCAGGCGGGCTGGTTCGCGCGAAAAACGCTGAAAATGTCCCCGATGTCCCCATCTCGGGCCTCTTTGTCCCCGTTTCCGTGTCTCCGGTGGGTCTAGTCTACTTTCTTGCACTGTGGTGAACCGTGTCCCATTTGTGCGAGAAGTAGAAGATGATCGACGCGAACACCGAAAGCCTCATTTCCCGGCCCGTGGCCGCGGGCTTGCTGTCCCGCCGACGGCGCGGCAAGAAACCCCACGTCTCCTGCGTCTACCGGTCGACCACGACCGGCTCCAAAGGAGTGATCCTGGAATCGCTCCAATGCTGCGGGACTCGGGTTACCTCCAAGGAGGCCCTGGCCTGCTTGATGAAAGCCCAGACCTACGGCGCCGATCGGTCGGCAGTCCGTTCTCCGACCAAGCGTCGGCGCGCGGCGGACAAGGCGGTCCAGGCCCTTGATCGGGTGGGGGTGTAGCCCGGCTGCATTGGGCCGGGCGCGGTCGCGGGGCGGACTTTACACCCAACCCCTCGGGGTTCAACTCCCCGCCGGTCCACCAGAAACAAACGCCCGGCACCAAGCCGGGCGCACCGCAGAGCGGACTTTACACGACGGAATCTTACCACGCGAATTCACAGGGAACAACGATGAACGTCGGGTGCATCAATCTGGAGGGGAAATGGGGGCGGGTCTCATTCGGGCGGGTGGCACGTCCCTGAGGCACCAAGGGCGTGGTAGGCGTTGCTCTGGGCGTGGCCCGACGTGATGCCTGCTTGGGCATCGAAAAGGCGTGCGTCGCGGTGGTGCCGGGGGGCAAGCCATGAGGGTCTTCCATCCCAAGAGCGGGAAGTAGCGTAGGTTATGCTTCAGCATGACACCGCGCAAACTCGGACGGCGTGAAGCGCGGCATGAAGCGTTATGCTGAAGCATAACCTACCTTCCTGCAAACCGAGGGCCGCTTGCCGGGCCGGCGGGCCTATGCGGCAAAATCCTCCGGCGCAAGGACGAGCGTCTTCTTGGCCTCGACGGCCTCGTTGATCTTATGTACTACCACTTCGCTGCGGAAGGCCACGTCGGCGGGGCAGTTGAGCTTTGCCTGGCCGCGGGCGGCGTCGAAGAAGTTCTCCAGGTGCGGCTGGTGGGCCGGCTTGTCCAAGACGACCGGGATGTCGTAGGCCACGACTTCGCCCGTCTCTTGAACGCGGATTTCGTTGGGGTCCACGGGTTTGGCCGAGCGCTCCTCCTTCTTGGCAGCGGGCAACTCGGCCTTGGTGAGATACTTGAGCCTCGCCCACTGGTCCCATTCCTGGGCATAGGCCCGTGATACGCCTTGGTCCACTTGGGCTTCTCGGAGACCTTGATCGAGCCCTCCGTGCCCATCAGAAGCTCGCCGATGCCGCCCCGGGCGGTTGAGCGCACGCCCCGGCGGCCGACGGGCTACTTCTCCGCGACCATCACCAGGTCCCCGCTCGCCACGTGGTCGTACGGCTCGTCCCGGTAGCCGCCGAAGAGCGTCACCAGCGCGGCGCCGGCCCCGCGGGCCATTCGCTCCAGCGCCGGCGCCTCCAGGCCCAGAAACGGCACCGACTCGGCGTGCATCTCGGGACTGCCGGCCAGTGGGGTCACGATCAACTCGACAAACCCCCGAGTCCCGCACCGGTGTACGCCCTTGACGATGAGCACTTCGCCCTGGGGCAGCACGGCGCGCCGGCACTTCTGCCACGTGCAGGGACCGTCGGGCAAGTGCCGGAGGTTCAGGACGTGGACGACGATCGCTCCCCCCGCGCGCACCGCGCCGAGCATTTGCCCGATTGCCCGCTCGGCGGTCGCCGCGTCCGGGGCCAGCGCCAGCGAATTGCCCACGCAGATCGCGGCGTCGAACGGCTCGGCCCGCGCGAGCGGCTCGTCGAACCCGCGGACGACCCAGCGCAACCCCGCCGGCTCGCCGAAGCTGCTCCGCGCACGCTCGATCATCCTCGGGCTGACGTCCGAACCCTCGACGCAGAGATTCCAGGAGTGGAACATCGCCGCATGCCGCCCGGTGCCGCAAGCCACGTCGGCCACGCTCCGGACCCCCACGCGCTCGAACAGCTGCCGGTAGAAAGGCCCTTCGTTGGCCAGGCGCTGCGGCCAATCGATCATCGCCTCGTAGATGTCCGTCACGTCGTCGAACGCTGAGCCGGCCATAGCGGCTGAGTATAGGGCTTGAGGCCGCTCGGGGGAAGGCAGGAGAACTCGCCACGCCCGAGGACAACTTGACCGCCCCCACGCACCGGACGGAGAATAACGGCTCCGTGCCGGGGCTTCACGAAAAGGGAGCGACCGCCCGGCGCAACGACGGGACTCGAATGGCTCACCGGAGATCGCGTTTGTGAAGAAATCCATTGGCGCGGTGGCCGCAGGCGGGTCGGCGGCCGGATTGCACGTCGCCCGCTCGGCCCACGCCGCGGGGAGCGACACGGTCAAGATCGGGTTCGTCGGCTGCGGCAACCGCGGCACGGGGGCCTGCCGCGAAGCGCTCAGCACGAAGGGGCCGGTGAAGCTGGTGGCCGTGGGCGATCTCTTCCCCGAGCGGCTGGAGATCAGCCTCAAGAACCTCCTGAGATACGAGGAGCTTCGGGACCGGATCGACGTGCCGAACGACGGGAAGTTCGTCGGCTTCGACGCCTATCAGAAGGTGATCGACGCCGGCGTGGACGCGGTTCTCTTGACCACACCCCCGCACTTCCGGCCGATGCACTACGCCGCGGCCGTAGCGGCCGGCAAGCACGTCTTCATGGAAAAGCCCTGCTGCGTCGACGCCCCCGGCTATCGCACGCTGGTGGCTGCCAACGAGGAGGCCAAGAAAAAGGGGCTGTCCGTGGTGGTCGGGTTGCAGCGGCACCACCAGCGCAACTACCTCGAAGGGATTCGGAGGATTCGCGACGGCGCGGTCGGCCAAGTCCTCTTCATCCGCACGTACTACAACAGCCTCGGCGGCCGTGCCGGCCAGCTCAAGCCGCCTGGCATGAGCGAGATGGAGTACCAGATCCGCCACTGGAGCCTCTTCTCTTGGCTCTGCGGCGATCACCTGGTGGAGCAGGCGACCCACGTGATCGACGTGGCCAACTGGATCATGGACGCCCATCCGCTGCGGGCCAACGGCATGGGCGGGCGCCAGGTCCGCACCGGCCCGGGCAACGGCGACATCTGGGATCATCACGCGATCGAATTCGAATACGCCCGCGGCGTCCGCCACTTCTGCCAGGCCCGCCAACAGGCCGGCACGTGGGAGCACGTCTCCGACAACGTCCACGGAACCGAAGGCGTGCTGACGGTGGGCATCGGCGCGTGGGGCATGGGCGAGGCCACGCCGCGCACCATGCGCAAGAAGGGCATTCAGGTCGACAATCCCTATCAGTGCGAGCACGACGACCTGATGGCGAGCATCCGCGGCAGCGGTCCCCCCATGTTCGACGGCGACTACGCCGCGGCCAGCAGCATGACGGCGGTGATGGGGCGGATGGCCACGTACTCGGGCCAGGTGGTCACCTGGGAGGAAGCGGTCAAGTCGGAGTTGCGGCTAGCGCCCAAGCGATACGCCCTCGACGCGGAGCCGCCCACTCTGGCCGATGCCGGGGGCAATTACCCGGCCGCCATGCCCGGCGCGTCAAGAGCCCGGTGAGCGTCGGAACATGCCCGCGCGGAGGGCCTTGGGTTCTCCTTGAGAATGTGTTCCAAGGGAGCCACCAGGGGCGGGAGATTCTGCTCGATGGTTCTCCACACGATGTCCAGCCGGATCATATCGTAATCGTGAACCAGCACGCGGCGCATCCTGGAACTCCCGCAGCACGACATCGCTCACCAGCAGCGACGGGGCGCCAATGAGCCCCGACCACATTCGGCCTAGTCGACTTGTCCTAGCAATTGCGGGAGATCACCGTAATCGTAGGGTGGACGCTTGCGCAGCGCGATTACGTCGATGATCCTGTCCGCTTCCGTGATCGCATACACGACACGCCACTTCTCCAGGCGTAGCCGCCAAACCTCCCGCGGAGCCTCGGTGGGTGCTTGCAGGTCAGATAGATCCAGAGCCTTGCTGCCCGGTGGGTGGGGGTTGCTTTCCAAATCGTCGATGGCGCGTTTGGCGCGTTGCCGCACGTGCCCCGGCAACTGTTGGAGCTCTCGGAGAGCAGAGGGAGTGACGTAGACCCTATAGGCGCTCACCCCACCTCCCCCTTGACCGCCCCCCACTCCCGCCAACCCGCCCGGCTGCGGTCGCCGCCCGCGGCATGGAGCTGTTCAAACGCCGCCCGAGCGATTTGTCGATCTTCGACCGTCTCCAGCCACTCGATGAGGGCTTCCCAATCCGCCGCATCAATGACGACCAACCGTTTTCCTTTGGCCGTCACGAATTGCGCCGACTGCAATGCCTCCAGTCCGCTCATAGCACCCTCCATCCACCAAAGTGTCGATGTCCACCCGCACTGTCATGGCGGTCTTCCTCCGCCAGTCATTCTACCCGACCCGGAGCTTGCCGGTGAAGCCGTGGTTGGAGCCATCAGAGCCGGGCCGTGCCGGCCCGGTAGGGTTCAGGGTTCAGAGCCGGGCCCGTGTCGGGGCGGCGCGTGTGAAGCGGCGGGAGCGCCGGGGCGACACCCGGGGGCTCTGAAAGGTGCGACAGCGTCTCCTGGCCTTGCCGCGAGCCGGCCTTGTGGGGGACCTGCGGTCGCACCAGCGCGCACCCAGGTCACGGCGACTTCCGCTTCAGGTACTCTTGCCTTGCCGCGTCCAAGGGCACGAGCTCTCCGTGTTGGTCCCGATAGTGCCAGAACACCCAGCCGTTTATGTTCATTCGGCGGCCGGTGATGCTGCCCCTGGCGAAAGCCGCGGCCAGGGAACACGACTTGTGAGTCTTTCCCTCAAAACGCACGGTCCCGTCCGGCAATAACTCGGACTCCACGTGCTTGCCCCTGTAGCGGACGCTGAGTTTCAGCGGGGGGCTGAGTAGTCCGGCGTCGATCAGTTCCTTCAACGACACGCCAACGACTTTGCGCGCTCTGGCCTCGTGCCGCACCGCAAGGGCCGTCCTTTCGCGTGGCCGCCGTTTTCCGCTTGAGCTCGCTGGCGTCTCCGGTTCTATCGGGAAGTCGAAACGAAGGCGCATTCGAGACAGGCTTGCCCGGATGTCTCTCGGCGACAAGTCCTTGACGCGCTTCTTGATCAAACGGAGGAGCGAGGGATCTGGGTCTGTGGAGAACAACCCCTCAAGCGCAGCGCGGACCTGGCGGTCTACGAAGTGGGCCTTCCAGAGCACCTCAATATCGTTGTCTCTGATTCGATCTTTGGAGAGCAGGGCCAGAGTTTCCTCTGCCGCGATGCCCTGGTCCGTCAGGCGCACGGCACGGAAGAGCTTCTCTTCCACGGGAACGTCGACGCAGGCGTTGAAGATCCGGTATTCATCGCCGTTGGTGATGACGGTCCACTTCACGCCCGCCACCGCCGCATACCCCATGATCTGATTGGCCCACTTGCGGTCATCGAGGTTTTGCCCCAGGGCTTTGGCTTCCACGAACAGCTTCGGCGTCCTGAGCAGGAATAGGGCGTAGTCAACGGGCTTGTCCTTGGGCTGGCGCTTATACTCTTGCGACACTTCGTCGAGGTTGCCCACATCCCAGCCCAAGGCGCGGAGTATTGGGTCAATCAGCGCCGTCTTGGTGTCCTGCTCGTGTATCCCCTTGCCCTGATAGAGGGCGATCTTGTTCCTCACCTCGTTCAATGCCTGCGTCAGGGCGCTCATTTGGTCGCCTTTCGTTTTAGCCTACGTGGACTAGGAGAAATCGAGTAGCGAGTGGTAGATGCTGATTGGCCGGTCAACTGATTGCCGGCTGTGACTGGAGCAGTACGTGTGCTCTAGCCCATCGACGAGGGAGGCGCGGCGCCAGTTCCCTTCGGGCAGAACCGAGTAGTCTGCGGGTGACTCGCCGAGTGTTCGTCCAATGCGTTCGGCCCAATCCTCTGGTCTCCCTGACTGGACGTAGCCCAACATGCCGGCCGTGTCTTCCGTTTTGGCGTACTCGCCGCGCAGGAACCGGCCGAGCCCGTTCTCGCCAAGGTATTCGTCCACGCCGGGTCCGTTGGCAAGTCGCTTCGCCTCAAAGGCAAGACGTGTTCGCGGGCGGCGCAGAGCGGAATCGATCCTGATGTCTACTCTTCGCCGGCGCTTGCCCTTCCGCTTTGGGGCACGGACGGGCGCCTCGTTGTGTACACTGAACCGATCCATCCAGTCGGCGGATCCGTCGTCGAGCACGTCCTCGATGGAGTCAGCAAGCTCGCCCGAGATGCTGTCCTCGTGTGCTGCCCTGCAAGAATCACGATCGAGCCGTTGGTAGCCCAGTTTGAGGAGCTCATGAACTCGGACAAGGGTGATCTGTCGATAGTCCTCCACGTTACCCGACGTACCGGATTGCCGGGGTGCTTGCGCACTCATCAGCGGACTTCTCCCGGCCCCGCGAGCGTTTCCGCAATGATCTCGGCCGCGTCGAACATGGCCTGACTTTCCGTCCAATGGAACCGCTGCATGGGCTTGAGGACGAACGTCCGCGTCCCCTCGTAGATACGGAGGTTGCGATCGAAATAGACCCACTGGGCCCGCTTTCTTCGGAGCCGCCGCCGCGCCTTCTCGAGTTCCGCCGCGGCTGTGTCGCCAGCGTGCGCAACAAGGAGGGTCCGCGCGGCTTCCGCGTCGGTCGTGAAGTTGACGGCGACCATGCCGGACAGATCATCGTAGACAACGCCAACCGCATGTCGTTTTCGGCTTTGGTCGCCGACGAAGGCATCCAGTTCGCCCTTGAGTCGACGGGCATACAGGCGGATTTGATCGTGGTCGGGTCGTCCGGTTGCCGGCTCGCGAATTCTGCCGTCGTTCAGCCCGAGTCGAACTCTGAGCAAATCGCGCACCAGCGATTCCTCTCGCGGTTTGAGACCAAGGGCCCTGTTGACCAGTTCGTTTAAGTCCCGCACCAAGTGGTCAACGGTCGTTTGGACCCGTTCCTCTGAAAACAACGGGAGCGGTGCCTGTTGGTCGGGCGAAACCTCAACCAACCTTGCGTGCAGCTCCACCCATTCGCGCAAGTCCGCCGCCGTGACACTCTTCAATGGCACAGGGATCCGTCTGAGGGCACTGGGTGTGGACCGGTCTCGCTCCACGCCCAATTCGGCTGAAACAAGGAACTGATGGTAGTATGCAAAGTCGGAGCTCAGGAATACGGCTAGCGCCTTGAGAAAAGTCGCATCGCCCGAGGTGCTAGCTATTCCAACTTGACGAGGCGGAACAATAACGTACTCGTCTGAGTACACGGCGAAAGTGCGCGCCGCACTTACAATCACATGCGGGGGACGACAGACGTCGAGTCCTCTGCGCCCGCCCCGCAACCTCAAATAGAAGGCATCATTGGCGACGAGCGCCCGCTCCGGGAATGTGAAAAGCCTTCCTGGTCCTTCTAGGCGTCTGACGTCGAGCCTTCGCTTATCACGCAATTCGGGGCAGTGTTCATTCCTGTTCGTGCCTTTGACGATTCTAGTCCGTTGCGGCTGTGGTCCTTCGCGAATCTGCAGAAGTCTGTCGTCCTCTAGTCGGCCAAGCGATGGAAACCTGCGCTCGAGCTTTTGCACGAGGCGCATGTCCAGGTGAGACCCCCAAGCAGCCGTCTTCCAGGGAAGGGAACTCCCGTCCACAACCTGCGCCAACGGTAGTTCTCGAAGCTCACTTGCATTATATACTAAGCTCCAGGCCTCGCTTCTCCGTCGCCGCACTGTGTTGCAGGTCGCCTCCTGATTCGCCACGAACGGCGAGAAAACCGGGATGGAATCGTCGGCTACGGAATCCGAACCGTCATCAGACCGCGTGCGGAAGAAGAAAGCGGCCGCCGGCGCGAGGGATCTGCCGTGGAACAACACGCGGCGAAGGTTTGCGAGATTCGCCACCCCATCCACTTTCATCTTCTGAAGAAACTTCTTACGAAATGCTCTCGCTCGATCATCAAAAAGTGACATTGCAGGCAGAAGCAGGGCCACGACACCGGTCGGCAAAAGATAGCGGCTCACCTCCCAGGCGAAGGCTCGCGCCTCCTGGTTGTCTCCAACCGGCATTTCCGTCCTGTTCTTGTCAATCCAACGCCAAACCGGTACGTCGGCATCATCCAGTTCCTTCGGATCTATCTTCTTCCACGGTGGATTGCCCACGATCCAGCCAGCCTTGTTTCGCTGCAGCCATTCTTGCCATGTGCCTCCGTCGGGGAAGAAATTGCCGCAGAAGACGTTTTGATCGCGCAATGCAGGGAGCTGGAATTGTGGGCGGTTCTCCAAGTCCGGGGGATGGACATAGTCGAGCAAAGTGAGCATAAGGCTCAACTCGGTGACGCTGCACGCATCCTCATCCACGTCCACCCCGAATATGTGCCGGATCAAAAGCTCGCGAAGCTCGGCCGGACGGGGTCGTGTAGGTGCGGTGGGCGGGAACTCCTTCTCTATCATCCGGCGGTAACACTGGACAAGGAACGCCCCGGAGCCGCACGCCGGATCGAACACCCGGGTTCCCTTTTCTAGCGGGCGACGCGCTTCCAACTCCGAGAGCATGAAGTTCACCAGCGGGATCGGCGTGTAGTAGGCGCCCTTCTCTTTCGCCTTGGTGGTGCCACCGGGTTCCTCCGGCGTGTGGAGGAACTGCTCATAGATTACTGAGAGGGTCTCGATGGGGATGTAGGAGAAATCGTACGCCAGGAAATCCAGGTGGAGTTGCCAGCTTCCGTCCTCGGTGACCTCATCTCCGGCGAACGTCCCCGCCACACGGCGGAGATGCTGCTGCTTGGGTGCGTCGGGTCCGCGCATAGGAAGCGGGAACACTCGGCCGTTGAGCCAGTTCTCTAGGCGCTTGACGACATCGTTTAATCCCTTCAGCGTGGCCTCGCGGCCAAACACCTCCTCCTGGCGAAGCCCCCAACCGCGCAACTTCTCGGGCGAGAGGATCTTGCGATCCTTCAAGTAACGGAGGTATACGTACTTGCCGATCAGGGCGTGGGAAACCCGCTTCTTAAGGCCACCGTTGTCCCGCAACCACCGGTCAAGTTGCGTAAGGTTTTCGAGGAGTCTCCAATCAACGCGATCCTCGGGGGTCACATGATGCCCCCAGCCCGCCCAGAGTCGCCCGCTGTCAATCGCGTCCGCGTGGAATCCTTCGACGACCTCCGCCGCCTCGTTGAAATCGGAAAGCACCTGCAGGACTCCGCGAACTGGGTCACGCCGCGGGTCGCGGTACCGGAACCCCGAGTAAAGGCGCACACAGTCCGGCGTGTTCACGAAGAGGAAGGGAACGACGTCCTGGTTCCAGACGTAGCGGTGGATCAGGTTCGCGTCGGCTTCGGAAGAGGCTTCGCAAACGTAGACGAGCGGGACCACCCCGGTCGAGGCCCGACCCCGCTCGTCACGCAACACGTAGACCCCCTGAAGGTTGCACGGCTTTCCAGCCGCGCGACGGAAAACGTGGCCGTAGTCGAGGGCCGCCTTGAACGGCTCCTCATCGGCCCGCAAGAAGTTCGGTGAGCGACTGTAGCCGAGTCCGTCCAATAACTCCGCTAGCAGCATGGAACGTCCGACCTGTTCAGAGAAAGATCGTCCAGTAACGCACAGGATATACTGAACTTGCGATCACTTCAACTCCATTTGGCCGAATCACGCGAGGTGGCCCCTTCATCGACCGCCAGTCTACCAGCTTTGCGCGGGGAGTCAATTGGGGCGGCAGCTCGATACCCAAGACGTTGCCCTGGGAGCAGTTTGGGCTACAGCAAACGGCGAAGAAACTCGCGGGCCTCCGCGTGGATGCCCGGGCTTTGGCTTTCCCTCGGGCCGGCGACGTTGAGCGTGCCGCGGCCGTGCTCGGCCAGCCAGCGGCGGATTGCCTGCGGGTCGATCGGCTGCTGGAGATCGACGGCCAGGTGCGGCTTGCCATGCCTCTGTGCGAGCCGGAGGGTCAGCTCCGTGCCGCCGGTGGGCTGGCCGCGGCAGAGGATCAGGGTGGCGTCGGCGTCCAGCACGTTCCGCTCGGTCCGTACGGCGTAGTCCGGGGAGTCGGTTTCCACGAGCTGATACCGCGGCGGGATCGTGCCGTCTTCCGCCAGCCGGCCTCGCGGGCACCAGCCGCCGTGCGGGATTCCCATCTCGATCGCCACGTCGAGGGCGGCGCGGTCCACGCCGGTCTGACCGCCGGAGACGATCTTGGCGGGCCGAGGGAGTGGACTATCGGGCTGGCACACGCCCCGGTCACCCCTACCGCTGGTAGTGCGTTTCGCCTCGCCGCGTCACCGGGCCGGGACTGGCCTGGTCGTTGGGCAGCGTGAGCTGCATCCCGGGAGTGAGGTAGTCGAACTGCTTGCCCAAGAGGTCGCGGTTCAGCTCGTAGATGTCCGCCCAGCGAGCGGCCTTCCCGAGTTCCTGCCGGGCAATGTCGAACAGGGTGTCCCCTTCCTGAACGACGTAGGTGCGGCCGCCGACGCCCCGGCTCGACACGGTGCGGACACCCGCCCGCTTGTCCAATGCCTCGCGATGGGCCGGACTCGGGCAGAGCGTCGGGTAGAGCTTCGCCAGCTCCTCGGCGCTGGGGGCAGAGATCACGTCGCCGGGGCGGATCCGGTCGACACGGGGATACTTCCTGCGATTGTGCTCGCTAAGGGCCTGGTAATACGCGCCCGTTCCGTAGAGCTGCTCCGAGATGGTCCAAAGCGTGTCGTTGGGCTGGACTTCGTAGGTCCCGTCCCGCCGCGGCAAGGTCGTGCGGTCGGGCTGACGAAGGAGGTTGCTGCCCGTCCCCAGGCCGTCGTTTGCCCCGAACGAGCCGGCCGTTCTTGCCGGGACCTGACCGGCACTCATGCTCCCATCGGCCCGACGCGGCGCCAGAGTGGGAACGTCGGCAGACGAGTTGTATCGCGGGGCCTCACCGAGACGACCGCCGGCCTCAGCCGACTGCGGCGTCAGCAAGCCCGCGGCATCCCGAGTGTCCGATCGGGCCGCCGAGCCAAAATCGCGGCCAAAGCTCAAGCCCCCGGTCCCGCCGCGGAGGACGTTGCCCGACGGGGGGCTCGCCGTTGCGCCGGCTTGGCTGCCCGGCAATGTCCGGCGATCGAAGGGATCGGTGGTGCGTCCGGTACCGGCGGTCGGGGCGGTATCCGCGTCCCCTTGCCAGCCCGCGGAGCTTCTTGCCGAAGGCCGATCCGCGTCCGAGCCAGCAAAGCGACTCGATGGCGGCGGGGTCGAATCCTTGGAGAACAGAGGAGAGGCCCCGGACCGAGACCGGAAGTCGTCCCGAGAATCCTTTGCCTTGGCGTCGGACGCTACCGGCCAGTCGTCCGACTCGGCGGTCGAGGTCTTCCCGGCCGCCGTGCCCTTCGCCGGCACGGCCGGGACGGCGGTCCGTTTTCCCGAGTCCGTTCGGGCACCGAAAGCCCCGCTCTGTTTGGTGGGCGGAGCTTGTTTCTCCTCCGCTTTCTTTGGCGGCGTCGCACTATTGGCCGCGTCGGTGGCCGGGCCGCGGAGCCGGATCACAAGCACCACGCCCAGAACGATCAGGAGGAGGGCGATCACCGCCAGCCCGATCTTGATCTCCTTGCCGATGCCGCCCCCACCCCCTAGGAGTTCCTCGGAAGAGGCCAGGTCGTCAAACGTCTCCTTGCTCGATTGGCCGTGGGAAGCGTCCTTGGCTCCCGGGTAATCTTCCCGGTCTTCCCTGCCGTAGCTGTTTCCGAACTTGTCTGTCTTGGACATAGCGCATCCCTGCCTATTGCGGTGTGGACCTCACGCGTGGGTTACTCGGCCGCGCGGCTTTCGGCCCACCTGGGGTTTTCGGGCGTACAATACGGAAAAAGGAGAAACGGGGAAAGAGGAAAAACCAAAGGATATCCACGACGAGGTTTGTACCCACGTTTCTGCCGTTGAGCGCCTTTCCCCTTTCCCCCTTTTTCCCTCTTTGCCTGTTCTTACACCTTGCTCCGTGCTTCTTCATGCCGAGGTGTCTCGCCCCAGCCTCGCTGCCACCCGCAGCTTGGCGCTCCGGGCACGCGGGTTGGCCGCCACCTCTTGCGGGTTGGGGCGAACCGGTTTTCTCGTCAGGACCTCGTAGCGGGGATCGTCGCGAAAAGCCTCCTTGACCCGCCGATCCTCCAGGGAATGGAAACTGATTACGGCCATTCGACCCCCGGGCCGCAGGCAATCGGGGGTCCGCCGCAAGGCGATTTCCAGCGATTTGAGCTCGTCGTTTACCGCGATCCGCAATGCCTGAAAGGTCCGCGTGGCGGAATCGATGCGGTGGCCGCCGCGGGCCGCAGGCACGCACCGCCGCACCAGGTCCGCCAGCTCCAGAGCAGAGTGGATCGGACCTTTGCTACGCCGTTGGACGATCGCCTGGGCAATGCGGCGGCTGTGACGCTCCTCGCCGTAACGGTAGATCAGCTCGGCGAGGTGTTCGGCACTCAGCCGGTTGACCAGACGCCAGGCCGGCTCCCCTGCGGTGGGATCGAAACGCAGGTCGAGCGGCCCCTCCGCAGAGAAGCTGAACCCCCGCTCGGCGTCCGCCAGTTGGTCGCTGGAGACTCCCAGGTCCAAGACCACTCCGTCCACTTCACGGATCTCTAGCGCCTGCAAGACCTCGGGCAAGTCGCAGAAGTTGGCATGGATCAGCCGCACCGGCAGCCCCGCCAGACGATCCTCGGCCGCAGCCAGCGCCGCCGGGTCGCGGTCCAAGGCAATCACCGAGCCGTTGGGTCCGACCCTTTCAGCCAGGGCCCGGGTATGCCCGCCACCCCCCAACGTACCGTCCACAATTACCGCGCCAGGCCGCGGCGCCGCCCACCGGAGGATCTCATCCAGCAGGACGGGCACGTGCACGGGACAAGAATGAGCCATGAGTGGGTACAAGATGTGCCCGCGAGACAGGATCTGCGGCCCGCGCCGGACCCCGGTGAAAAAAGCACCTCACCTCAGGCACTTCCGTGTGCCTGTGCGAGGTGAAGGGCCAGCGGTCACTGCGTCGGCGAGGGCGACGAGCGAACCCGCAATTCGCGGCCGGGAGGCATCCCTGCCTCCCATGCCCGTGAGAACAACCCCAGCCTCGTGGCCAAGCGAAACGTCAGCCAGGTGGCCCGGGACTGACGTTTCCGTTCTCACGCACGGCGAGCCAACGGACGGACGGCACTCGCTAAGTTCTCCTTTCTCCAGAGAAACCCGGTTCCGCACGGGCCCATGCGGCCTCGGCGATCTCGTCGTAATGGGCCTGCTTTTCCGCCAGGTAGGCCCGCCAGCGGTCCGCGGCCCAGAGCTCCAGATGATCTTGCGTCCCCAAAAGGACCGCCTCCTTACCCAGCCCCGCCAGCTCCGCTAACTCCGCGGGGATGCGAATCCGGCCTTGCCGATCAACTTCGACCTGTTGGGCCCGGGCGTAGAAGAGCCGCACATAGGCCCGAATGTTCTGCTGGGTGGGCGATGCTAGGGCCAGCCGCCCAGCCAATCTCTCCAGAACCTCCTCGGTGTAAATGGCCAACGACCCGTCGGTCCCAGGCGCCACATACAGGACCCCTCCCTGGCGGCACCCCACGGCATCCCGAAACCGCTTGGGGATGGCGACCCGCAGCTTCTCGTCCAGCGAACGAGCGAACGTCCCGGTGAGCAGCATGGGTCACCATAAGTCCCCACTTATCCCCACAAGCGCCCAAGAATACCCATTAGGCCGGCAAGGTCAAGCGCGTTTTCGGAGACCCGTCTACAGCTTCGACGCTCGCAGGATTCCTAGCTCTCGGCTGCGGCCCAAGTTCCGTCGATTCGCCTGGGCGCAACTGCACAAAGAAGATTTTTGAGATTCTCCACGACGGGGACACGTGGCTCTCTTGACTGAGGAATTGCAGCGTCTTCCGAGCAGGGCTGTCGGCTCTCAACGATCGGCTATCAGCGACCAGCGGCCACCTCTCATCGGCCAACCCGAGGCTTGCCGGGCGGGGTCAAGGCCCCTTGACGAGCGATTCCCAAAGTTCCTCGTAGGCATCAACCATCCGCTTGACGCCAAACTGGGCCTCCGCGCGCTCCCGATTCCGGCGGCCAAGGGCTCCAGCCTTAACGCGGTCCGACAGAATCTCAACCATTTTGTCGGCAAGGGCTTGCGAATCCCCATAGGGCACGGTCTGGGCATCGGCCTCTTCGCCTAATAGCTCGCGGACTCCCTCCACATCGGTCGCCAAGACAGGGAGGCGGCTTGCCATCGCCTGGAGGATCACATTGGGCATGCCCTCCCAACGGGAGGAAAGAACGAGGATTCCGCTAGCGGCCAGGATCTCTCCCACGTCGCGCTGCCACCCGGCAAAATGGACCCGCGAGGCGATTCCCAGTTGGCCGCAGACTTGGCGCAACGCAGATTCCTCGGGTCCGTGGCCTACCAGGAGGAGGTCGCAATCGGGGAGGCGATTGAGCCAGAATGACGATGCTTCCAGCAGCCACCGGACCCCTTTCTGGGCATCCAATCGTCCGACGTATGTCACGGCACGCCGGCCGGGGGCAATCCCCCATAACATCAGATCAGCGGGCGTTTGGGCGGGATAGCGGCGGACATCGATCCCGTTCGGAATGACGGCCAACTTCTCGACTGGGAGCCCTCCTTGCGTCTGGGAGAAGTCCGCCACGGATTGGCTTACACAGACGTACCGATCGACCAGCCTCGCGGTGAGGCGGTCCACCCAAAGGTGCCAGCGGCGGTGTCGCTCAGCCACGCGAATCCCGCAAACCACGCGCCGGACCCCCGCACGGTGGGCAGCGATCCGCCCTACGATGTTGGCGTGGAAGAGAAACGTTTGCACCAAGTGGGGTTGCTGCCGCTCGAGGAGGCGTCGAAGCTCCTTCACGGCGGCATGAATCTGCCGGTAGCGAACCGCGCCAAGGCAATGGAATTCGACGCCGGCCGCCTCCAAGGCGGGGATGCAGGATGCCTCCGCGACGGTCGGGCGAGGGGCCAGACTATACCCCGCCGGCTCAAAGCGGCCGCGTTCCAGCCGTAACGCCAACTCGGTCAGGCACTGCTCGGCCCCGCCGATGTCCAGGTCCGTGATGCACAGCGCGATCCGTAGTTTGCCCATGTTCTCCCCTGCACGGCCGAGGGTTGGTGGCTTATATTCGGTTCTGTGCGGCGGGTAAAGTTCAGTTCCCTGAAAGGGAAGCAGCGGCGATGTCGGAATTGGACCCCTATGATTACGAACTGCCGCGCCACTTGATCGCGCAAGACCCGCTGCTCCATCGCGCCGATGCCCGGCTCTTAGTGGTCGATCGGGCCACAAACTCCTGGACCCGTAAGCACGTCCGCGATCTCCCCGAGATCCTCCTGCCGGGGGACTGCCTCGTCCTCAACGACACGAAGGTGATCCCCGCCCGACTGGTCGGCCGCCGCACGCAGACGGGTGGTCACTGGGAGGGCTTGTTCCTGGAGACCACAAATGAGGGGTTGTGGCGGGTGATGTGCAAGACCCGCGGCAGGCTCGTCCCAGGAGAGACTGTCACTCTTATCGGCACCCAGGGACACGACGACATCCAGGTCCGTTTGGGCACCAAGCTGCCCGACGGGGTCTGGGTGGTCCGGCCGGAGAGCGAGGAGGAGACATTCCGCCTCTTGGAGCGGGTCGGCCGCGTCCCTCTTCCGCCCTACATTCGCGGGGGAGAAATGGTGGAGGCGGATCGGGAGCACTACCAGACCGTGTTTGCCCGGTCCCCCGGTGCCGTAGCGGCCCCGACGGCGGGATTGCACTTCACCAAACCACTGCTGCGTCAGTTGGAGCGGCGTGGGGTGATACTCTGTTGGATAACGCTCCACGTGGGACTGGGGACTTTCCGCCCGATCGTGGCAGATACGCTCGCCGAACACCGCATGGAGGCCGAATGGGCCGCGGTGGGCCTAGAGACCGTGGAGCGAATCGCCGCGGCGCGAAGCCGTGGGGGCAGGCTGGTCGCGGTCGGCACCACCTCGGTCCGTGTGCTCGAAACGGCTGCCCGAGATGGGGTGCTAAAGCCCTTCTCCGGCAAGACCGACCTGTTCATTCACCCGCCGTTCCAATTCCACGCCGTTGAGGCCCTGATGACCAATTTCCACCTGCCGCGGACGACCTTGCTGATTCTCGTGCGGACATTCGGAGGGGACGACTTGATCGCGCGGGCATACCAGGAGGCGATCCGCGAGGAATACCGCTTCTATAGCTATGGGGACGCCATGATGATCTTCTAGGGGGGTAAGTCATGGATTGCCGCGGCTCCCCTGCCGCCCCTCGGGTTTCTATACTTCAATGGCTGCTTCAACCACTCTTGCTTGTCGCCCCGGACGTGAGAAAGACAATCGGACCGGCGGCAAGGTGTCCGGTCCGCAACAGAGGACTTTCCCTTGTCTAGCGCCTCGATGGAACACGTGCTGGTCGTGCCTGCGGAAGTCTTCCGCCGGCTGGGGTATTTTCAGGGGTTCAGCGGCAACGTGGACCGGTACCTGGGCGAGTTGCTCAGCCCGCAGCACGTCCGCTACCTCCCGCGCCACCAGGTGGAAACGGACCCCGGCTTCAAGCAGTTGATTCCTTACATCATCTTCTGCCACCGAGCAGGGGATGGACGGCAGACCGTCTTCCAATACACGCGAGGGACCGGGCAAGGCGAAGGCCGGCTGCACCGCAAGCGAAGCGTCGGCATCGGCGGCCACATCTCCCGCACGGACTGCGACTGCGAGGCCGGCGACGACCCTTACCAGGTCGGCATGCAACGGGAGCTCCAAGAGGAGGTGATCGTCGAGGCGCCCTACACGGCCCGCTGCGTCGGCCTGATCAACGACGACCAGACGGAAGTGGGGCAGGTCCATCTGGGCGTCGTGTACCGGTTCGACGTGGAGCGGCCCGCGGTTCGGCCCCGCGAGACGGATATCCTGGAGAGCGGTTTCCGGCCGATTGAGGAGATCCTGGCCGATCTGTCGGGCTTCGAGACGTGGTCGCAGATTTGTCTGCGGGCCCTGTTTGGAGCGGAGCGTCACGGCTAGCCGGTGCCACGAGCCTTCCCATGCCCCTTGATAACGCCCTGTCGCTGCCCGTCTACATGGACAACCACGCCACCACGCGGGTCGATCCGCGGGTGATGGAGGCGATGCTCCCCTATTTCGGCCAGACGTTCGGCAATCCGGCGAGCACGGGGCACTCGTTCGGCCGAGAGGCCGAAGAGGCGGTCGAGGCGGCGCGGGAGTCGATCGCCGCGGGCATCGGGGCCCAAGCCAAGGAGGTCGTCTTCACGAGCGGGGCTTCGGAAAGCAACAACCTCGCGATTTGCGGGCTCGCCGAGCGAATGGCCAAGCGCGGCAGGCACCTGGTGAGCGCGGCCACCGAGCACCCTTCGGTCTTGGATCCGTTGGAAAAGCTCCGCCGCCGGGGCTTCGAGGTCACGCTCTTGCCGGTGGTCCGGGCACCCGGCGAGCACGCGGGACGGTTGCTGCCGGAGCAGGTGGCAGAAGCGATCCGGGATGACACAATCCTCGTGTCGGTCATGCTGGTCAATAACGAGATCGGCGTCATCCAGCCACTGGAAGAGATCGGCCGCGTCTGCCGCGAGCGCGACGTGCCCCTCCACACCGACGCCACGCAGGCGGTCGGCAAGATCCCTGTGGACGCCGGTCGCCTCGGCGTGGACTTGATGAGCTTTACGGCCCACAAGATCTACGGCCCGAAAGGGATCGGCGCCCTGTACGTCCGCCGGCGCAGCCCGCCGATCCGGCTGGAACCGCTCGTCTATGGCGGCGGTCACGAGCGCGGGCTGCGGAGCGGGACGCTGAACGTGCCGGGCATCGTCGGCTTCGCCGGGGCGTTGGAGCTGTGCTTGGAGGAAATGCCCCAAGAGATGGCGCGCCTGAGGGCCCTGCGCGATCGGCTTTACGAAGGGCTCGGGGCGGCGGTCCCCGGCGTGACCCTCAACGGCCCCGTGCTCTCGCCGCCGGAGCGGCGCCTGCCGGGCAACTTGAACGTGAGCTTTGCCGGTGTCGAAGGCGAGACGCTGATGCTCGCCATGAAGGACCTGGCCGTCAGTTCCGGGAGTGCCTGCACGTCGGCCAGGCCGGAGCCGAGCCACGTGCTGCGGGCCTTGGGCCTGCCCGATGACGCGGTCCGCAGCAGTCTCCGCTTCGGCCTGGGCCGCTTCAACACGACGGAGCAAATCGAGTTCGCCATCCGCACGGTCACCGAGGCGGTGCTGCGCCTGCGAGAAATGAGCGGACCGCCGCCCACCGGACAAAAAAGGGGATAAGTCCAATATCGGCGGTCTCCCGATACGCTCGCGGAGGCGAATTCTGCCCACTCGTCGCGGCCCGGCAATTGGACACGTTTCCTTTCCGCAATGATCCGCTTTCTGCAATGCCCCTCTTGCAGTCACGGGTTAGGCGGTTCGCGAGACGCTGCTTTGCTCGGTTCGGGAACCGGGGCCTTTGGTGGTGGCCTGGGACCGGCCTTCGGGGGTTGGCTCGGCACCGTTTTCGGCGGTGCCGTTGCTTTCTCTTTGGCCAAGCTCATCGCCTCCTGGACCAGCGGGGGCTTGACAAGGCCAAAAGCCGCAACGAAGATGAGCTTCGTCGGGCTCTACGCCTGGCCTCCCGGTGCCCGCGACAGAGGTAACGACGCCGTGAACCGGTACCCAAGATACAACGCGCTGATGTCGAAGTCCGACGCGGCGACCACGGATGCATACGTCATTTGTCTATTGACAACCGGCTGGTTTACCGTCGGCCCTCTTCTGCTGATCTGGTATATCAACGCTTCGGGTTCCAGCGGGCAGGGCGAAAGCACCATGTGGGGCGTTGGCGGAGCTCTCTTGACCTTTACTGCGTGGCCTCTGAGCATTGTTAAGTCTTTTCGCGGCTGCAACCGTAATCCTACGCGATTCGCGAAGGTAGTCTGTGTTTGGTCCTTGCTTCTGATCCCTCTTTCCTTCGCTCTTGCTATCGCTTCGTGTATGCCGTTTTCCTAGGCTGGGGCGATAGCCCCAGCCAGTCGTTTGTATTGTTGCGACCCTAATGCTGGGGCTAACGCCCCAGCCTACCGCTCCTGCCCACTCGTCGCGGCCCGGCCAGTCTTGCCGGCCTGTCGCCCGGCGCGGGAGTCCCCAAGGCAGGCCGCGACCTGCCGTTGGGCCTGCTCCTTGATGCGCATCCGCGAAACGAACATAATGGCCCGCAAGACATCGTCATGCCGGGTTCGGCCGGGTACGAATCTCGCCTTGGGACGACATCATGGACAACGCCGGAAGGGACATGGAATGAGACTTCTCAGACTGAGCATCTTCGCGGCGTGCCTCTGTGCAGTGCTGGGGGCAGCCTCGCCTGCGCGCTCTGAAGACGGCAAGAACTCCTTTCGCAAAGTCGGCGGGTTTCTCTGCGTCAACCTGAAGGCCCTTAAGAACGACCGCACCTTTGACCTTTATCAGGTTGGGTACTGGTCCCACGCGTCGTTTGCGATGGATATCTGGAAGCGACACGGCGTTCCCTTCTGGTATCCCAAGGAGGCAGGAATCGTCCTGGTGGCCGGCCGGGACTGGACGCCGCCCGGAGGAGGGTCTGTCTCATCGGCCCAGTGCGGCGGCAAGGCCGGGGCAGATCACCAGCAGCCCGGCAACGGCGCGATCGACAACGCCGCCGACGACGACCTGGCGACCTACTGGTATGCCGGCGACAACCGGCCCTTCGGGAAGCTCTGGATCGAGTTTCCCGCTGCGGAGCCGATTGCCTCCGTCCGCTTTTTGGGCTGGGCCACGGGCAGGCATGCGCCGAAAGACTACCGCGTGGGCCTGATCCTTCCCGACGGCAAATGGCGGGAAATCGCCTCGGTGCGCGACGAGAAGCGGATGGGCCAATGGATTGCCTTCGACGCGGGCGGGGCGCTCGCGAAGGGGGTCTATCTCGATGTCGCTGCGACGATCGAAAACGAGCACGGCCCGGTGATCTACGAGCTCCAGGCCAAAGGGACTTCACCCCGGAAAGCGGCGAAGAAGAAGTCGCCGTCTCCCGCCGAAGTCGCGATTCCCCTGGCCGGGGCCGCAGCGGAGGAGTTCTTCGTGCTGGGGAACGTGGGCGCCGGGTTCGACATCGAGGCGAAGGCCGGCGCAACGGTGGGCCAGTACGTTGTCTCCTATGAGAGCGGGCAGCAGGAGGTCGTTCCCCTGGTCGTCGGCAAGAATCTTGCCCACGTGCGCTATGGGCATTTTGTGCCGGAGGCCGAGCCGGCCTACGCGCTTTCGGACAAGCACCCGCCGGACGCCGAGCGTGCGACGGGGTTGTACTATCACCTTGACGAGATGGTGGCCGTCGAGCCCAAGAAGCAACTGATGATGTTCGGTCACCGCCTGGCCCACCCCGGCCGGCCGCTTAAGAGCATCTCGCTTCGCGCGACCGACGCCGGCTGCGCGCTCTATCTGGCCGCGCTCACGCTGCGCCAGCGCGGCCCGCGCATGAACGCCCTGGTCTACAACGGCAGGATGGTCAAGCCCTATCCGGACGATGCGCCCCGTGCCGCCCCTTCGCCCCTCGAGGCGCTGGAGGACGCCAAGCAAAGACTCCCGCTCGACGGCCCGTGGCTCTACCGGACCGATCCCGGGAACCTCGGCGTCCGGGAGCGGTTTTGCGCCCCGGAGCACGACGTTTCGGCCTGGAAGCGGATGCCGGTGCCGTCGCAGTGGTACGTCCAGGGCGTCGACTACCACGGCGTCGTCTGGTTCCGCCGCGATTTCGACGTGCCCGACGCCTTTCCCGGATCCGTCGCGGAGCTTTGCTTCGGGGGCGTGGATTACGACGCGCGGGTGTGGCTGAACGGGCACTATCTCGGCCGGCACGTCGGGGCCTACGCCTCGTTCAAGCTCGACGCTGCGGCCGCCCTCAAGAAGGGCGCGGGCAACACCCTGGTGGTCCGCGTCGACAGTCCGATCGACCCCGGCTTTTCGGGCCAGAAGACGCTCATCAAGGGCAACGCGATGGACGACATCGCCATGCCCTACGGCGAAGAGGGGTGCATGGGCGGCATCTACCGGTCCGTATCGCTGCGAGGGCGGGGGGAAGTCGGCATCGAAGACGCATGGACCACCAGCACGCTGAACCGGGACCTCACGCACGCCGACGTCAAGGTCCGACTGACGCTTTGCTCCAAGGAGCCGGGGCCGGACGATCTGGTCGTCCGATGCCGGCTGATGGAGCCCGGCGGTGCAAAGACGCACTCCGTCGAATCGCGCCGCACCGGGTTGCCCGCGGGGAGAACGCCGATCGAGCTGGTGATCGGAATCGACAAGCCCAGGCTTTGGTATCCCTGGGAGCAGGGGGAGCCGTTCCTCTACACGATGGAGATCGAGGTCCGCCGCGGCGACCGGTTGCTGGACCGGCACCTGGCGCGGGTCGGGATTCGAGAAGTGAGCTTCGACGAGAAGAAACACTGTCTCCACGTGAACCGCCACCGCATCTTCCTCAAAGGGATGCTCAACGACGACGTCCATTGGATGTCGTTGATGGATCGCACCGGCTACCGGCAGCGCATCCGGATGCAGAAGGACGCGAACCTGAACGTGATTCGTGTCGTGACCCACCAATCATCCCCGGAGATGTACGACCTCTGCAACGAGATGGGCATGATGGTCTGGCAGGAAATGCCGCTCCAGTGGAGCTATTCGGCGTCGGCGCCGGTGCGCAAGGACATTCTCGACATCGTGCGGGAGACCGTGGTCCAGTGCCGGCCGCATCCGTGCGTCGTCGGCTATTCCGCCTGGAACGAGGGGGGCCAGGGGGAGTTCAGCGAGAAGCTGGTTTCCCTGATGAAGTCGCTCGATTCGAGTTGCCCCATTTCCCGGGCCTGCGGCGGCGGGGACTGGGACATCCACATCTACCCCAACCTGGCGGGCAATCTGTCGCGGATCACGCCCCTGTGGAGCGGCGTCAAGGTGAGGTTCGTAAGCGAGGTGGGGGCGTATGGGCTGCCTTCGATCGACGAGATGCACGCGATCCTCGGGCCGGACCTCTTTCCCTTCGATTCGGCCGAATACTACTGGGAGACCTTCCATTCCTACCGCTACAACGACGGCCCGGTCTTCCTCGACGCACCCGCCGCTGCCGACTGGCCCACGGAGAAAGTCCGCCGCTACGTGATCGAGAAACGGGACGCCAGCGAGCGGTGGCTGCGGCAATTCATGAAGTTCATGTACGAGAACTTCCGCGGCCAGCGGTTCGATCCGACCACGGCTGCCATCCATTGCCGGTTCGACGATCCCTTTCCCTCGGCGTTTCTCGGCATCGTCAATTTCACGGGCCGCCCGAGAACGGCCTATTATGCCGTCCAAGAGGCATGTCAGCCGGTGTTGCCGATCCTGTTCTTCGACTACGGCGGCGCGGAAGACGTGCGCGTCGTCAACGAGTATTGGCACCGAAGCTGGAGGGACTGCACGCTCAAGTACACGCTCCGGACTCGCGACGGCCACACGGTCAAGCAGGTCGAGCGGAAGTTCTCCCTTCCCGCCGACGCCACGGTGAAAGTCCTGACCCGGGAAGAGGCCGGCGACGTGTGGCATCTCCCGGGCTTCCTGGCCGATCTGCAGGTGGTCGGCCCGGATGGCAGGGTGTTGTCGGAAAACCGTTACGACTTGACCGCGGACGAGATCCGCGACTTTGTGACCGCGGTCTATCCCGTGCCGCCGGTGACGCCCGTCGACGGAATCCTGCTGAGGAACACGGAGGCCCAAGAGCTCTCGGGCGCGATTCGGCGGGTCGAGGTCAAGGATACCTACAGCGGGAAGGTGCTGGAAATCGGTGCGGAAGAAAAGGAAGGTGCCATCCGGCACGAGCTCACCATCCCGCGCTCCGGCGAGTACTTGGTGCGAGTCGCCTGCGACTCCGGCGAGGCATTGAGGGGTTTCGATCTGGCGATGGACGGCAAGAAGGCCGATCGCGAGCATTACCCCTTCATCCAGCTCGCGCAGGGCATCACCCGGGAGCCGTACTCATCCCGTGCACTGTCCTGGCGCCCCGGCTGGCGCGTATCGCTCTCGCAGGGCTCGCACACCCTGGTCCTGCGGCGAGCTCAGGGCCCCAAGGCCCTTGCCCTGGTCTTGGACGCCATCTGCCTGCAACCTTCGAGACGCTAGACCTCGATCCCCTGGTACTTGGCCACCCGCTCGAGGTCTTTGAGCAGATCGGCGGGCGTCTGGTACCGGTCGCCGGGTCGCTTGGCCAGCATCCGCAGCACCAGGCCCTCAAACATGTCCGGAATGGAGAGCTGGTACTTCTTGGGCTTCTCCGGCTCGGCCTGGCGGATGTTGGCGATCAGCTCCGGGAGCGAGTCGCCCTCAAACGGCGGCCGTCCGGTCAAGAGCGCGTAGACCGTGGCCCCCAGGCTGTAGATATCCGACCGGCCGTCCACCTCGGCCTCGTTGCGGGTGCGCTCGGGCGACATGTACGAGACGTCGCCCACGAGCTGCCCCGGCTGGGTGATCTGCCGCGCCAGGGACCCGGCCAGCGCCTTGGCCAGCATCAGGTCGCTGAGCTTGACCACCTGGTCCTTGGTGCGCATCAGGATGTTCGTCGGCGTGATGTTGCGGTGGATGACTTCGTGGGCGAAGGCCGCCTCCAGGGCCCGCCCCACGTGGACGGCCACGCGGAAGGCGTATTTCCAATCGAGCATCCCCACCGTGCCGATCCGCTGGATCACCTGGGTCAGGTTCTCCCCCTCGACGTGCTCCATGGCCAGCCAGCAATACGGCCCGGTCTTGCCGGCGGCGTAAAGCTCGACGATGTTCGGGTGGCGGACCGGCATCATGGTCTTCATCGCGCGGACGAAGCGCTGCACTTCCTCGTCGTTCTTCGAGGTCTCGGGCCAGAGGACCTTCAGGGCGACGGCGCGGTCGTGCTCCGCGTCGCGGGCGCGGAAGACCATGCCCGACGTGCCGACGGACAGCTTCTCCCGGATTTCGTAATGGGCGAGCGTCTTGCCCACGAGGTCCTGCAAGGGAGCGACTTTGGGGGCCGGCTTGGGCTTGGAGAGCCCGGGGGCGAGCATGGTGGTGTCCTCCTCCGCCCCTTCCAGGCGAAAGCGGAGCTCGGTCTGGCCGATGCGAATCACGTCGCCCGGCTTCAGCTCGTGCTGCGTGATCTGCCGGCCGTTGACGAAGGTGCCGCCCCGGCTGCCGGCGTCGCTGAGGAGGAACGCGCCGCGGTCCTCCTCGACGCAGCAGTGGGTCCGCGAGGCGAAGGGGTCCGCCAAACGCGCTTCGGCGGCCTCCCCGCGGCCGATCACCAACCTCTGGCCCTCCTCCAGCGAGATCGTCCGGCCCTGATCGGGCCCGGAAACCACCACGAGTTGCGCAGGCATGACGGAATCCTTCACCTAAGACAGCGTTGCGTCATTCTGGGAGGGCGAGGCTCCTGCCGAGCCACATTCGATGCTGCCAGTCCGGCGTATTTTTCGGCTCGGCAGGAGCCTCGCCCTCCCAAGATCGAGAAACCCCATTGAGTCATTCTTGAAGGCACGAAGCTCAAGGCATTGTATCATGGCGCAGCCGGCCAATCTCCTCCAATAGCTCATAATCGCCGAAGTAGCGGATCGGATCTTGGTGCCCGGGGGCGGCGCGGGCACTTGGCTGGGCGGCAGGGTGGGTGCGTCCCTTGCAACAGGGAGAGCTTCGGCACTGCCGGGCAAACTGGCAGCGGCATCCGCTGAGGATCGGCCTGCTTCATCGACGATGCGCGATTTCCTCATCGTCTCCCAACGGCCGCCGGCAACGCTACGGTTTCCCTGAGGATCGGCCTGCTTCATCGACCATGCGCGATTTCCTCATCGTCTCCCAACGGCCGCCGGCAACGCTACGGTTTCCCT
>CAYGZA010000031.1:0-4076 GCA_964354135.1 uncultured Planctomycetaceae bacterium | reverse complement strand
GGGTCCCATGGTGCGCCATCCCGGGAACCACGATCCGTGCCAATCGAGCCACGCACCGAATCTGCCCGAACCGGCCAGGAATTCAGTATGGTGTCCCCGGAATTCCCCGCCCTATTCTTTCCTTTGTACCGGAATTGACTTGCGCCTTATCCGTGACGGGATCATCGCCGCTAAGGACTCAAGAGTGCCGTCCCAAGTGTAGTCGATATACACAAGCATGATCGGGTGCTTACGGAATGCGTGATTCTTCTCCCGGTCGCGCGATTGCCGTATCTTGAGGGCTTTTCTACCACCGAAGTGCGCTTTGGGTATGAAGTGCTGTTCGCCTTGGTATTCAAACGAGAGCCTGAGTCTCGCGATGTGTATGTCTGACTGCATGCGGCGGCCGCTCTTGCGGAAACGGATATCGCCGTGAAGGTAGTTGTACTCCACGCGTTCCCGAGGGAACAACTGTTTCACAGTGTCAAACAGTTGTCTCTGTGCCTTCTCCCTCACCCGAAACTTCTCCGGCTGCCACTCATGATTCAGAAAGCAGTCGATGACGGCCGCCGGCGGGGAACCATGATAGTACTTCAGCAGTTGCCGTCCGCCATTCGTCGCGATGAGGTCTTTAGTTATCCGATACCAATCCTCCAACCTGGAGAAGCCGAGTTCCTCACCCAACCAACACATGAAGCGCTCCCGATTCCGCCGAAACTTCCAGAACCTCCTTGGAACCACTGGCAGTAGCCACTCTTTCCAATCGTGGTCCGGTGCATACTCTCTGAGAGACTCCCACGGTGAGCCCTTGTGGACTTTGCATAGAAGCGCTGTTCCTTGGTTCTCTAAGAAGTCCTCTGCCCGAATACGCATGTTCCAGTCCAGGAGACTCTTGAAGCCGAGCCTTTCTCCGAGCCAGTCCATGTACTTCCGCCGAACGAGTGGGTCCCGCCAGCACCTTTGCGGAGCGTGTTCCTGGAATAGCCAAGGCAGCCACTCGTGCTCTGGCATGAAGTCTCGGAGAATGGCCAGTATGCTCCCCATCAAGATAAGAAGCCGCGTTCCATGGTGCTCCCGAATGGTCCTACTGTTGATCCGGTACCAGTCGTCCGGTGCTGTGAACCCTAGCTCGCTACCAAGCCAGTTCAGGTACCAGTGGCGGTTTTCCCGCCAGCGCCAAAAGTTCCACGTTACTTTGCCGAATCCCCAGGGAAGCCAATCGTAATCTGAGACGTACTCTTTGACCGCCAACACATGTGGCGCGTACGTCGCCTGCTCACGCCGCGACAACTTCTTCGATAGCCGACGGTAATAGTCCAAGATCGCGTGGCCCTTATTGTCGCGCAAGCTCTCGACCGTCAGCCGATACCAGTCCTCGGGTCTGCGCATCCTTAGCTTCATTCCAAGCCATTCCATGTAACGACGCCTATTGTCAGCATCTTCCCAGAACCGGTTCGGGACCTTTCTTGCAGTGTCCCAGATCGGTTTGCCGTCGCGCACGCTTGCGGCCGCCCTACTGAAGTTGACGAAGTTCCACGGCGTCCACTCGACGTTCGGTCGGTATTCCCGAAGGGCGGAGACAATGCTCTGATTGTGGTGCAGCAGTATTCCGTAGCATCCGTTCTGAATAAAGTCTGCCTTCGAGACCGCGTACCAGTCTGCCGGGAGCGCGTATTTGAGCCGCCTTTCTAGCCATTCCATCGCGTGAGCACGGTGTTGTTTCGTGCGCCAGTATCCTGATTTGACCCGAGCGAATCGCCATGGAGGGAACTCGTGTTGCGGCATCAACTCTTGCAGGGCGGCGATGACAGACTTGCGATACCCTACCTGGAACAAGCCTCCAAGTCCGTTCTGGTAGAAGTGGTTCGACGTGATCCCATACCAGTCGGATGGGCGGTTGAAGCTGAGAACTCCACCAAGCCAACGCATCGCCTGGAGTCGATGCTCCATCACGTGCCAATAGCCCGACGGTACACGCCCAAGATGCCAAGGCATCCATTCATTATCTGGCATTAGTTCTCGAATCGCGGCAAGTACTGATCCTACAATGTGCAGCAACCCTCGCAGATTACTGGACTCGAAATGCTTCCATCTGAGCTGATACCAGTCGTCAGGAGACCTGAAGCCGAGGTTCCGCCCGAGCCATTCCATCGCAGCGAGTCGGTTCCGCTTGTCACTCCAGAATCTCAGAGGTACCGGAGGCTTGCACCAGACCGGCTCATTGGACATATTGGTCGAATCAGTAAGTTGTTCTGAGCCGTCATCGCGGCACGAGTCCACATCACCTGCGGTAGTCATACTTGCTAGTCCTTCTACGGATGGACGATGCCCGATCCGCTCCAGGTTGCCCGAGCGCAGGATGCTCACCCGACATTCTCAGTATAGCCACCCTCTGCGACCAGTTGGCTATTGGTGCGGACCATCGTCGAGTCCCGGGTAAGGGGGCGCCGTCGGGGTCAGAGCGCACTCAGTCACTAGTCGCACCCCAGGTTCCTCCCGTTTTCGCGCCGTCGTAATCGGGTCCCCGACAAACGGGACAGGCGACGGGAGAGAAAAGGGGGGAGAGAGAGAAGGGGATAAGTCCAACTTGTGCGAAGCCCCATGCGCGCCGTTTACGGCAAATTGGACTTATCCCCTTTTCCTCCTCAAGCGGCCTCCCGCCCAGCCCCTTTTCCCCCTGCGCATGTTAGAGCGCGGATCCGCTACCGCCACCCTTCTCCTCGAGCAAGTCGTCCAGTCTCACGTATTTCGGGGCCCGCTGCCCCCTGGGTATCCAGGGAACGCGGAACGCCTCTAGCCAGTTCGTCAGAATCGTCGGCACTGGTGAAGTCATCTCCTCAGATCCGAGAACAAGCGAACACCAACGATAGAGTCTGAACGCTGCGACAAACGTGTCGCGAACTTCGTTATACGTCATGGAAACATCAGTCGGCTTGGCGGCAGTATGGGCGACGTTTTCATTCGCAAACTCGCAAACCTTCTCGAACGCAGCTTCAAGTTGCCGTCGCTTCTTGAGGATCAGTGCGCGCGTGACGTGCGTTTCGGACACGCCAACCAAATCGACCCACCACCTCTCCACGTGGTGTCGGCGCACACCCCCATGGAGCGAAAGGTATCGGTCCCAGGTGACGTGATTGGAGATTAACAGCATCTCCTGGAAGACGCGCCAGAGTGAGATCACGTCCCGCCTTCTGTCGGCTAGCCGTCGCAATCCTGCAGTCACCGCATCGACGTAACAGTGAGCTATCCAGCCCTGGAATACGCCACCGACCTTGATTTCGTTGTTCTCGCGGATCACGGCCTGAACTTGCCAAAAGACATCGTCAATGTGCGTGAGATGAACAATCTCATCGGAAACGCGCCGCAGCATCTCACACAAAGCTGTGATTCTCGAATCTTCGTTCACCGATTCTTCCACCGTCTAACGTGTAGGGCTTAATCGGGTCGTCGCGCACCGATGACCGACAAAACGTCGTGGAACTGAGCCACGGAGCGTCGCCGGTGCTCCAGGTGTCCTGCTGTTGGAGATTTTATCAAGAGGGGGGAGGAATTGGTAGCGCGCCAACGGGTGCGTCGGGAGCGGCGGGGAGGCAGTGGGAAGTCGGAAGTGGGAACTGGGAAGAAGGGGGCTTTCAGCTATCGGCTTTCAGCTTTCCGCCCCCGCCCTCACCCCTCGCCCGTTGGCCACAAGCGAGCGCGCCGCGGGGCGAGAAAACCGATCCGCTCACCAAAATGGCCCAAGAAGTCACAACGTCCGATCGCGACCAGGGTTCAGTGCGGACAAGAATGCCCTGCGGGCGGTTTTCGGGTGGTCAACAAGGGGTGGTTAAGAGCGGGCTTGCGCAAGGCCGCCACTGGTCAACTGAAATCGAGATCGTCGGCGCATCGTCTTTAGAGCGTTGGGCTTGCCGAAGGCTCGGGAATTGTTGGCCACGGGCCCTCTTGGGACCGCGCCCGACGCAATGTTGACCAGGGCCTTGTCAAGCCGAGTCTCTGCGCCGCACAACGGGTGGAAAGGCCGCAGATTCCGCCGCGCAACACGTTGGCCAGCCAAGGGTTCATGGCCCAGGTCGCCCCAGATTCACAAGAAGCGAAAT
>CAYGZA010000030.1:0-31695 GCA_964354135.1 uncultured Planctomycetaceae bacterium | reverse complement strand
CTCCTTGCAGATTATTATCCCCTTGGTTGACGTAATACGTCGCCCCCCCGGTAGGCAGTGAGAAGGGGACTTTAAAGGTAGTTGGCGGCTTTGGCGTCACGGCCATCGCGGGGCGGAGCATGAACAGAGTCAGGAGCAGCGCCATCCGGAATCGTCTCATCGCTGAACTCCAAACCTAAGACGGCTTGGCTCCAGGGCTATCCGTGGCAAGAACCAGATCTGGGAGGTTCACCTGGTGGATTGCACGAGGACTTTCGCGATCCGCGGAGCTGCCTGGCCATCCCATGGGGCCGGGCAAGTCCTCCGCTTGTATGTGCCCTCGAGTACCATCTGGAGATGTTCTCGCAGCTTCACGGGATCGTTGCCGATGAGCGTGCTCGTTCCCTGCTCGACAGTGATTGGGCGCTCTGTGTTGGACCGCATCGTGAGACACGGAATGCCCAAAGCTGTGGATTCCTCCTGCAGCCCTCCGGAGTCGGTCACGATCACTTGGGCCTGGGACGTAAGGGCAAGAAAATCCAGATAGCCGAGTGGCGGGGTCGTTATGATTCCTACCGTGCAGCGGAGATGCTCCAACAAGCCGAACCGCTCAAGCCTTTGACGAGTTCGGGGGTGGATGGGAAAGATCATCGGCAGGTCACGTGACACATGGACGAGGGCCTGGACGATTTGCGCGAGGGTCTCAGCATCATCGACGTTGCTCGGACGGTGCAACGTGACAACCCCGTACCGGCCGGACGGAAGTGCATGTCTTCTCAAAACATCGCTTTCTCGAGCCTTGGGAAGGAGGCGGAACAGCGTATCGATCATTGTGTTTCCCACCAGATGCAAGTGTCCTGCCGGGTGACCCTCCCGTTGAAGGTTGACCATCCCTGACGGCTCGGAGACAAACAGTAGATCGGAGACGGCATCGGTCACGATCCGGTTTATTTCTTCCGGCATGGAGCGGTCGAAGCTTCGCAATCCGGCCTCGACGTGCGCCACGGAAATCCCTAATTTGACGGCGGCTAGGGAGGCGGCCATAGTCGAGTTGACGTCGCCCACAACGACGACCCGGTCAAACCGTCGCCCGTCGTAGCCCCCGTCTTCCAGGAAGGCTTCCAGCCGTTCAATCGCCCGAGCCGTCTGAACGCCGTGTTTGCCCGATCCCACCTCCAGGCAGACGTCTGGCGGCCGCATGCCTAGTTCCGAGAAGAAGACATCAGACAGCCCCTCATCGTAATGCTGGCCCGTGTGAACCAACTCGACCTCTACATTTGGATGGTTCTCCAGTGCCAGCAAGAGAGGGGCCATCTTCATGAAGTTCGGCCGGGCCCCGACAACGCAGGCCAGTCGGATTCTCGTCAAGGTTGCACTTTCTTTCATCGGCGGCCGGCGGTCCTGGGACTTTGGTTTCTCCGGTACCATCGGAGCCTGCGTCCTACGTTGGGGGAGGAGGAGACGCTCTGCCACATAACCTTCGCGCGCGAGTATTGGACGCGGATCCGGGCAAACAACGTGTTCAAGTAAGCCGCTGCGCGGCAGGTGGATGCGGGTCATTCAGTGTAGCAGATCGGCCAAGCGTGGCATTGCGCCGGTGGCCTGGTTCCGTCTGGAAACATGAATGGCCGGAACATTCATGAAAGACGGACTTCGCAGCCGTTCAAGACTTCAGCGAGTCGGGCTGTCAGTTCCCGTCCGTCGAATGCTCTCATCGCCCTCCGCAATCCATCGTTCAAGCCGTTCGTCGGCCAACCGCTAGCCGTGCGGGCTACTGCGGCGGCGATCGCCTCGCTGTCCGAGGGCGAAACCACAACCCCCAGCCCGAATCGCTCAACGATCTCCGCGGTTGCTCCCTGCGACATGGTTAGGGCCACAATCGGACGGCTGAATAGGAGCATTTCGAATAGCTTCGCCGGGACTTGGATCGGCGTATCTGGCTGGCTCAATAGGAATACGTCCGCGACGGCCATCCGTTGGAGCGTTTCCTCGTGGGACACTTGCCCAAGAAGGCTGACAGCTTCCCGGACTCCCAAGCATTCGGCGTACGACAAGACACCCGAGGCATCCTCGACCAACCCCACTTGCTCAAACCGCACGCGGAAGCCCAACCGGACCAGCCTCTGCACCGCGCCGATCACCGGCCGCAAATCACGGTGTCCGTAGATTGTGCCCGGATGACACAAGCGGATCTCGCCGTTCGCGCCGCTTCGCGGAGCCTGTCCGAGTTTCTCCGCGAGGGAACGCAACTCGGGGTCGAATCCGTTGGAGACGGTCACGAACTTGGAAGCCAGTTTCGGCCCGTACACAGAGGCGAACTCCGCCTGCAGCGGCAGCGTGTTCAACTCCACGCGATCGGCGTTTCGCACGCAAACGCCCTCGAGCCGACAATGAATACGGGACCGCAGTCCCTTGTCCTTCCGCGAGTTCCACGGGATCCGTGCCCACGGGTCGCGCAGGTCAAGCACCACGGGCAGCCCCGTCATCGCTTTGAGCGTGATTGCGACAAGATGACTGCTGTGGGGCGGCCCGGTCGAGTAGACCACGCTCGGTCGGTATTGTCGCACGAGAGAGAGCGCTCCATAGGGCCGGGAGAAACCAGCCGACGGCAGCATCGGGCGTCGCGCAGAGAAGATCGTAGGTGGCGCGAAGCGTCGTCCGGAGGCGGGACATCTTTTTGGGAGCGCGATCGACTGTGCCGCAGGTACGGAGGGAAGAGCGTACGTCCGCGGCCGGTCCAACCGAGCGTCGGGCAATTAGCGCCTTGGCCGCGCGGATCATCGATCGGAGCGGGTGAAGGACGCACGTCCGCCGGACGACGGTCGCGGCCGGGACTTCGCCGGAAACCGACGTATCCAACCCGTATTCCGGGAGTTCCTCCGGCCGAATCGTGACCACGAGTGGTCGCCAGCCGAAATCCGGCAGGTACTTCACGAAACGAAGCACGCGAAAGGTCCCCGACCTACCCATCGGCGGGAACGGGTACGCGAGCATCAATACCTTACGTTCTCTCATGAGCAAGGCACCTTCTGACGCTCGCTCGTAGGCCCTCTTGTCCCGATGACCCTAGCGGGATTTCCCGCCAAGATAGAGTACGGTGGGATCACCTTGGCACCCACGACCGACCCCGCCGAGATAACGCAACCTTTGCCTATTCTCGCCCCGGGCATGATGAACACGTTGGCGCCGACCCACACGTCATCCTCGATCACCACCTCCTGGAACTGGTACCCTTGAAGACGCACCGGAATGCTGGGATCCGCGTACACGTGGTTGGCCGACCAAATGTGAACGCCCGGGCCAAGCATCACATAGTCTCCTATGGTGATTCCCCCGGCACCTTGAAGGAAACTGTTCTCGCCTATGCCGACGTTGTCTCCGAGGGCTATTTTGTGAATGTTCCGGAACCTGGCTCCTTCGTCACAATAGAGATACCCGCAGGCCCGAAACTGCTTTGTCAAATACATCCGCCGTAGTTCGAGTCCGACATCACCGGGGATGTTCCTCAGGATCCAAACGCAGAAGTCACGTCGCCGGGAACGACTCTTGAGATCCCGGACTAGCACCCTCAACAACTTGATTGCCGTTCTGAAACACCTCATGGCCCGACCTTTGTACTCCCCGAAATCGTGGGCGTTGCCAGGATCTCCGCGATCCGCAAAGCGGCCTGGCCGTCCCAGAGTGCTGGGGATCGGCCCTCCTTGTAAGCACCGCGGAGGACTTCTCCTAGACACCGGCGCAACTGAGCGGGATCGCTGCCGACGAGCGTGCTGGTTCCCTCCTTGACCGTGATCGCCCGCTCCGTATTGGGCCGCATCGTAAGACAAGGGATGCCGAGCACAGTGGCCTCTTCCTGAAGACCGCCGGAGTCCGTGACGATCACTCTGGCCTGGGAGGTAAGCGCGAGAAACTGCAGGTAACCTAACGGCGGAAGCTGCTGCAGCCCGGGACACTCGCGGAGGCGATCGGCGAGGCCGAATCGCTTCATCCGTTCCTGGGTTCGCGGGTGGACGGGAAATACGAGGGGGAGTCTACGAGCGGTGTCCTGCAACACGTCCAAGATGAGCGACAGTGTCTCCGGCTCATCCACGTTGGCGGGACGGTGAAGCGTGACGACCCCATATTCACCGGGCTGGAGGCAAAGGCGTGCCAGGGTGTCGCGCGACTTTGCTTTGGGAAGAAGCCGCATGAGCGTATCGATCATGACGTTGCCCACCAAGTGAAGTTGGCTTTCGGGGCGGCCTTCCCGGCGGAGGTTCTCCATGCCTGACGGCTCGGAAACGAACAGCATGTCGGAAACCGAGTCGGTTACAATGCGGTTGATCTCTTAAGGCATGGAACGGTCAAAGCTGCGCAAACCCGCCTCCACGTGCGCCACGGGGACTCCCAGCTTTGTCGCCACCAGGGCGGCCGCCATCGTCGAGTTCACATCGCCCACGACCACCAGCCGATGGAACGGGCGCCCATCTGCGGCCGTCTTGACCAGCAAGGCCTCTATGCGCTCCATTATCCGCCCCGTCTGCTGGCCATGTCCGCCTGAGCCCACTCCAAGACAGAAGTCCGGCCGCCTCATACCGAGATCTTCCCAGAAGACATCGCTGAGCTCCTTGTCGTAATGCTGGCCCGTGTGGACTAACGCCGCGCGCACGTGACTGTAACCTCCGAGTGCGTGCAGGATCGGCGCTACCTTCATGAAGTTTGGCCGGGCCCCGACAACACACGCGAGATTCAGTTCCGCCAACGTTTCAGGTCCTCACGTTCTGGTTCTCACGTCGCTCATGTACGGCGATCTCGCGATTGGGAGAATCAGCAAAGCACATTCAAGGTATCAGCCAGCCTGCGGGTCAGTTCACGGCCGTGAAATGCCCGGTGTGCGGCGTCCCAGCCGGGATTCTGCTTGCTCTTGGCGAGATCATGCGCCAATCGTAGGATTGCGGACGCTATCGCCTGGCCGTCCTCAGGTGGAACCACCTCGCCCAGCCCGAATTCTTCGATGATGTCCGCCGTGGCTCCTTCTTCCGTCAAGGCCAGGATCGGCTTGCGGAACATGAGCATCTCGTAGAGTTTTCCCGGCACCTGGGTTCTCGTGCCGGGCTGGATCACCACAAGCACGTCGGCCGCCGCAAGGCACCGCAGCGTCTCGTCGTGGGGCAGCCGGTCCGTGAGCTTGACGCAATCTCCCAGGTCGTGATCGCGGAGATATGCCGAGAGTTGCGTGCGACCGTCCACGTGCCCGACCTGCTCCAGCGTGACGTTCTGGCCCGAGGCCCAAAGTACCTTCACGGCGTCGGCCAAAGGCCGCAGGTCGCGCCGGCCGTAGAGCGAGCCAGTATGACACAAACGAACCGAACCATTGCGATGTCCGCTCCTGTCTTTCGCAAGGTTGCTGATCCGCGCAAGTAGGTCCGGATCGTACCCGTTAGGAATGACGATGAACTTGGCGTGAAGCCCGGACTCGTAGGCCGAGCAAAACTCATCCCGCAGACGCGGCGTGTTCAGGATCACTCGATCCGACCAGCGCACGCACAGCCGTTCCAACTTGGCTTCCATCCCCGCCCGCCAGGAACGCTCGGCGCCGCTCTTCCATTCCCTGCGGGCCCAGGGATCCCGGAAATCGACGACGATCGGAAGCCCGGTGATCCATTTCAGAGCCAAGGCGATCAGGTGCGAGCTGTGGGGCGGGCCCGTGGAGTAGATAGCACGGGGACGAAAACGTCGCACGAGCCGCAGGGCCGCCGCGACGGCCGGCAGGACCCAGCCCACCTGCCGGTCGGGCATCGCAGCCAAGTCCTCAAGGGCATCCACAAGGGTGCGGAAGAACCCGCGGCTCCTTCTCGGCGTCCCGTCCGACCCGCAGGCCGGGCCTGGGCTCGATCCGGCGTTCTTGCCGGCCCGTGCGGGGCCTGTCCGGACGGAGAGAATTGCGTTAAGAACCCTCCGGGCCGTCACCAAGGGACGCAGGACGCCGGTCCGCTGGACAATCGTCCCGGGCGGAACCAAGTCGTCGAGCGAATGGTCCACATTGATCGGATAATAGGCGTCCGCCCGCGGCGTCAGCACTAGCGGCCGCCAACCGAACTCGGGCAGGTACTTCACAAAACGGAGCGTGCGAAACACGGCGGCCGACAACGCCGGCGGAAAGGGGTAGGACAACATCAAGACACTCCGTTCCGTCACCGCATTCCACCTCGAAAGGCGTACTGGTTATTCACGATCGCCGAACACCCACGAATCTTTAACAACAATTACCGCACGTCCCGTCAGCGACGACCGGGGCCGATGTGCCGGATTAGCCGCGCTGCCGTGCCACGACTCGCGAATCATCGCGACGGCCGCGCGCGAGGCTTACCCAGCTTTGGTGGCTCTGGTCGCGCGGGTGAGTAGTGCGTGGATCCCCCTCGGAAAATGCATGAACAGGGCTCGTGCGCCCGCGACACGCCCTAACCGTTTTCGGTCGGGAGGAGCGCCCGAAACACCTCTATTGTGGCTCGGCGAGCACGCTCATGAGAATACGTCTCGCAAGCACGCTGCCGCGCGTTCTCCCCCATCGTTCTGCGCCGGTCGGAGTGCTTGATCAGTTGTGCGAGCGACTCGGCCACACGCTGGGTTCTTTGTCGGGGAACGACGAAGCCGTCCACGCCGTCACGCACAACGAGCGGCAAATCCCCAACGGCCGTCACGACCGACGGCAAGCCCGTCGCCATCGCTTCCAACTGGGCGTACGGCAACCCTTCGCTGTCGGACGTCATCGCGAACATGTCCAACGAGCGAAGAAATCCCGGCATATCGCGCTGGTCTCCGGCCAGTTCGACGATTTCCGCGACCCCCTGCTCCGCAGCCCGCTGGCGAAGTGCCGGCTCTTCGGGGCCCGAGCCGGCGATCCGGAGCCTGACCGGCACCTCCCGCGATACCGCGGCCACGGCATCGATAAGGATATCGAATCGCTTCACCGGAACGAGTTGGCCGGCCCCACCGACGATCGCTGCTCCGTTTTCCTGCCGTGATCCTTGGGGACGAAAGCGATCAATATCCACGCCGTTGGGAATCGTCACGAGAAGGTCGGCGGGGAGGTGGAGCTCCCGCTGCAGCGCGTCCGCATGCACGCGGCTAACGCTTATAATTCTGTCAAAAAGGCTGGTGAACTTGAGGTCGCCTCGTCGCGTCCGCCAAACCCAGCTCAATGGGATGCGATCCTTCCATCGCCTCTTGTCCGGAAAAGTGGCCGAGGCCAGTGGCGCGTGCATGGTGAGTATCCGTTTCCAAGGACCGTGACGCAGACCCCTTGACCGGAACAAGGCCGCCCTAAGATTCGCCGATCCGTTCACATGCACGATGGATGGCTGTGTCGCCCGCAGAAGCTGGTCAAGTTGCTGAGAAGCGAGGCCCGGGGAAGGACCATCGAAGTCCACGCGCTCAGTTTTTGCACCGAGTTGGGCCAGTTCCTCGCAAAAGCGCTCAAGGAACGGGTGAAGATTCACACAGTAGCTGACGCGGAAGCCGTCGCGCAGCAAATCGGAGACCAACTTGCGGACATACTCCTTGGCTCCGCCAAAACCGACCTTGAGACTCGCCGGCGAGTAATCGAGCATTAGAACGTGCGGTTGGTCCATATTGCTATTAAGCAGCCTTCTGCGCTGGGTGCGATCGGCGGACGGAGACGGGTGACCTGTCGGACGCTCAGGTTTGCCTCCTGGTAACGTTTGAAGGAAGTTCCATTCCGATCGGTTTGGTATCGGACATAACGCTCCAGCCGAAGAGTTTCGGTGGCAGGAATGGGGCGAATCCTGGCCAACGGCCGTCTAGTCGGCACTTGCTTACGCCTCGACGGCGCCCAATCCAAGGCGACTAATCGCCGGATGTCTCCACGCGATTCGGCGTGTCGTGCTCAGATCGCCGGGCGAGCGCGAGGACGTCGACGACACACGAGTTTCGATAGAGCGTTTATCGAGACTTTGCTCCGAGAAAGTGGAAGCCAATGTACTCGTAACGATTGCGGTGTTGCGTGACGCGCCGAGGATCTAAGCGTTTGACGACGGTTGCTGGGACACCTACGAGCACGCAGTAGGAACGTTCTTCGGTTGCTGGCACGCCATGGTGCAGGGGCGTACGCCATAAGGTCCGATCGTAGCTGGCTATCCTGGAAACACCAACTCTCCTGAAGACCGGGAATAGAAATCCCGGCACGTCGCACATGCCTCGAAAAGGTAACCGTACCATCGTATCCTCAAAGCGTGGAGAATCCAAGCGGCCCAGAGGCGCGGTCGATGAAAGATCGACGAAGGGAAGTCGCGGCGAGCGAGGTCACTCGCACATTGCCAGAACGCCTCCCGATAGCGCCCTGCAAACCAATCGGTCCGCCTCTTTTCCCACTGCGTTCTGCCAGAGACCGTCGACTTCACGGGACAAGGCAAGTGCCCTGGGTACGTTTGCCATGGGACCGACATCATCACGGGTGGGAAACGATTAAGCCATTGATGGTAGAAGGCGTGTTGGAGGAAGACGTCGACGGGCCCTGACGCTAGGAGTTCCATGAACTGGCCGTCGAAGAACGGCATAAGGTACTCCACGCGGAACGTGTCGATGTTTTCATACACGTTATGGCAGAGACGCCGCTGGTTGTTTTTCAAGTAGAAGATGTGGAGGTCCCGTCCCGGCTCAAAGCTATGAATCCGCGTGAATTCGGACTTAACGCCCTCGTGGAGGGCTTCGCTCATCCTGCGGTGTGCGGATTGCCGCATGAACCTACGAGGCAAGCTGTGCCGGGAGAGGAAGAAATCGACAAACCTCTGGAGTTGACCGCTCCGCATCCAACCGATGCGCTCGGCATTCAGGTAGTCATAGCCGACGCCAACGCTCCCTCCGTCTCCGGAAAAGATCAGATTGGGACGCGGCGGACGCTTCGTCCCCGGCCACTTCAGGTCGTGAACGCAGCGAAGGCAGTCGCCCGGGCTCGGCACTGCCGGGATGGGCCGGATAACCTGTTTGACTCCAAGGGCCTTGGCGTACTCCTGAGCCAAAGGTGCGTCCAGGTACCCGTCGGTCGCCCAAGTCACGGTGTAGACTTCCTTCTTGAGCGAGTGAAGGGCCGTAACGATGCAGCGGGAATCTAGGCCGCCGGAGAGATTGGAGACGACCTCCGATCGGTCGGCGCTCCGGCGCTCAACCGCGGAGAGGAACAGGTCGTAGGACCGGTCAAGGAGGTCCTCGAGGGCGAGGCGCGTCGGCTCGATCCGATCCCACTGGAAATAGGAGCCGAGACGCACGGCGCCGTCCTCGCACGTGAGATACTGGCCGTTCTCGAGGACCTTGATGTCGGCATACGGGGTCCGGTCGCCCAAGGGAAACCCGAACGCAATCCTCTCTGCAATCCCTTGCCCGTCCACGCGCTTCGGGACTTGGGGCAACGCCTCGAGAACCCGCAGGGCGTTGGAAAAGAACAGATAATCCTTGCCGACGTGGTAATAGAGCGGCCGGTTTCCCACCCTGTCGGTCGCCAAGATGAGGGGCCCCCTGGGCAGACGGCAACAACAGATCGCGAACGCGCCCAGACAATCTCGCAGGACATCCGTGCGCTCGTGATCCAATTCGGCGCAGATCAACTCCAAGTGGCGCTGCCGCGATGTGCTGTGCTCTCGCGATTCTGCAAGGAACGGATGGCCGGCAATTGTCGCAACCGTCGCGGCAGCGTCGTCGGCACCGCCAGTGACAAATGCCGCTTCAGGAAACGCGCCGACGTCGATTTTTGCTAGGAAGAATCCGTTGGTGCAAAACGTTCTGACGTCGTCCTTTGACCGAGAGATGACCTGAGTGATCGTTTCTATGACGGCCCGATCCGGTAGGCCACAGCCATCATTTCGATTTCGGGAGTAGATTCCGGCAAAGAGAGACATACAAGGTTTCTGGGATTCTGCGAGACAGCTCTGCGCGGGTCAATCGGTTACGTATACGCGGGGCAGTCTGGCCCCAAGGCTAGTGAGCACCTCATAGGAAGTAGTCTGCGACCAAGCGGCAAACTGGTCCAAGGGGATCTCTTCGCTCCCATCCCTGCCAATGAGAACCGCCTGTCACCCGGTTGCAGAGCACCGTGGCCGTCTGGTCCACCGTCAACCATCGTCATATCCATCGTGATGCGGCCGACAAAGGGGTGCCGTCGGCCGTGGATCAGCGCATAGCCCGAGCCGGGCACGGAATCGCGGCAAACCGTCGGCGTAGCCCACACCGAGCGTGGCGACGTGGGTATCGCGATCCGCGCGCCACTCGGCCCCGTAGCTGACCGACTCGCCCTTGCGAACTGTCCGAACGCTGATGACCTCCGCTTTCAAGGCAACCACGGGGCGGGGCAGCGGCAACGCAGGCCCGGGTCTCCCGCCGTAGAGGAAAATGCCCGGGCGGACAAGGTCCAGCGGCTCGGGCACCCGCCAAACACCGGCGCTGTTGGCCACGTGCAGCAAGGGCGGTCGGCAGTTCATCGCGGAAAGGGCGATTTGAAAGCGTCCCCATTGCACACCAACCGACTCGGGCGACTCGTCAGCCGAGTGCAAGTGCGTAAAGACACCCTCAGGTTTTCTAGCGCCGACCTCCGCGAGCAATCGCTTTGCATCCCAGCGGATCCCAGTCCGCCCCATCCCCGTGTCGATCTCCACATGGAAGGGAGTCTACCATCCGGCGAGTGTTTCCGGGTCCTCCACGACGGGCCGGAGAACACCTGCGTGTCGCAGGGCGATCCCTTCGTCGATCATCGCCACGGCGAATCCCCAAGGGTTGACCGCTTCAAGCGTCCTAGCGATTTGTGCCGCTCCAAGACCATATGCATTGGCCTTCACCACGGCAAGCAACCTGGCGCCGCCGGCTTCGGCGCAGATCGCCCGGGCATTATGAAGTATGCCTTCGAGGTTTACTTCAACCCACGCGCGGCGGTCGATCGCGCGATCACACGAAGTGACGAACTGATGGGATTGCATCGGACGTGCCGATGCTGAGGGCGATTGCAGTCCCAGCGGGGAGTGCGTGCCGCTAGTTTCCTCGGAAAGAGCCGGCGCGGCGTGGCGGCGCGTTTTCAGTCGTTCGGGCCGGGTCTTTTCAGTCATAGTCTTTCCACTGGGGCGTCCAGGGGTCTACGGAAGCTAACTCGGCCGAGCAGGCGCATCGCCGGCGTCCCGATGAACCGCTTGCGCTCCTCGCCGTCCAATCCGATGGCCACCACGAACGCGCCGGCCGCGCCGGCGGCGATCAGCCCCTCACAAAACAACGTACTCCAGTAACCCGCGGCCGGAAGTACGTAGTGAAGGAGCCCCAATAACGGAAATAGGATACTCCCGACGACCAAGGGCCGCAGGTAGACCTGAGCTAGGTAGGTCCGCGCGGGGACCCGGAGCAACCGGCACAGCATCGCCGGCAGGAGCACCCCCTGACAGAGGATCGCCGGCAGCAGGGTCCCCAAGGCGACGCCCAAAAGGCCCAGCGGACGAATTAGGCAAACGCTCAGCACCACGTTGGCCAATGCCTCGGCTAGGAGGACCAGGGTCAATCCTCTTAGGCGGCGGGTCGCCATGAAGACTTGCATACCGATCTTCTGGCCGATTACGACGACCACAGCCCCCATCAGGACCCAGAACAGGACGGCCACGGAGGTGTACTCGCCGCCTTCGACCAGCCGCGGTCCGACCCAGAGCCGAAAGAAATCCTCGGCCCAAACCGCGCCGATCGCGCCCAAGGCGATCGCCAGCAGCAGGAGCATCTTCGACCCAACGAGATACATCCGCCGCAGCCCCGCTGTATCTTCTTTCGCATCCAAATGGGTCGCGGCCGGAAAGAAGACGATCGCCACCGGGCGGAAGATTCCCTCAAACTGGCCGAGCAGTCCGGTCGCCAGGCTGAACGGCGCGATGGCCGCCATGGGGAGGAATATCGCGATCACGAGGCTGCTCGAACAGGATTTCAACTGGACAGCCCCCTGGATCAGGATGCTCCAAAGCCCGAATGCCATGATCGCCCAAAGGTGTTGCCTGGCGGCCATGCGCGGAGAGATACGGAGTTCCGGCAGAATCCGGTAGGCGACCCGCCACCGCAGCGTGTAGCCCAAAAGGTCGCCCGACGCGTTGACCGCGCACAGGCCAAGCAACCCGTAGCCCCAGTTGAGTGCCGCCAAAGTGGCACCGGCCGTCACCAACCGCGTGCCGATGCCGATCACGTTGGACATGTCGTACCGCTGCGTGGCAGCGAACACCGCAGAGAACGGGAAGAAGACGAACTGCATCGCGGTCGATATACCGATCACGAGAATGCACCCCCGCGTCTCCGCGACCGCATCTGCGGGGATGGTAAAGATCAGCGGCGCCAACCAACTCAAAACGGCCGATGCCGGAACGATCAGGCCGCCGCAGCAGGCCAGCGCGACCAAAGCGGTGCTGGCCGTCCGGTTCATCCCGTCGAAGTCCCGCGTCGCCAGGTGACGCGTGAGGTACTGCGTAATGCCCGAGCGGAAGCCGAGGTCGAGCAGGCCGTAGTACCCCGTCAGTCCGATGACCAGCGACCAGATGCCGTAGCGCGTGTCGCCCAGGCTGTGCAGGACGAACGGCGTCAGGAAGAACGCCACGGCAACCTGGACGGCGAAGCCGAGCCAGTTGCTCACGATGTTGCGGATCAGGATGCGAAGCATGATCGACTCACGCTGAACGGGGACCCATTACACGGTCCGTGGCCACCTCGCCTCCATCCTCGATTCTCTCTCCATTTGCCCAGCAATCGCTCGTTTTGCGTCCGCGTAAACCACCTCGTAAATCCGCGCTATGATGTCCCGCTTGATCGCCGTAGTGCTCACGCCTTTAGTATAAGGCAGGTACACCACCTTCCCATGCTTCTTCATCCATTCGGCACCTTCCAAGTACTTGCCTTTCCAATCTGATCCCAGAGTGACGATGTTCACCTTGTATCGCTTCAGTTGACGAATGTCGGTGAGAACTGTTTGCTTCAACACCTTATCAACATACCTGCATGAGGCGACAATCCTAATACGGTCGCGGAAGGGAATAATCGGCGGAACACCCTTGTAGCTGGCAATGAGTTCGTCTGTGCTTACTGCAACGATGAGGTAATCGCCCAGAGCCTTGGACCGCCTTAGAATGTTGACGTGTCCGAAATGCAACAAATCGAAGGTGCCGCTGGTGAAGACAACTACACGGCCTCGATTGGCAGAGTCCCGCTGAGCCATTTCTTGAGTTCCTCGCAGAGAACCAGGTTATCCTCCCTCGTCAGATCGCCGATGTGGCTCACAATCAACTGCCTGCCCGCCTCCCCGCCGGAGGGCGTAAAGAATATCCCCTTCTTCTGCAGATAGCGGAAAAGAGCCTTCACGTCTGTGCGATGTGTGCCCAAGAGGGTGCCGCAATTCGATGGTGTCTGGGCGAGTAGCTCGAAGCCCAATTCGACTGCCAGTCCGCGAAAATGCGCCGCCTGAGCCGCCACCTTGTCGATGACAGCGGTCATCCCAACCTTCTTCATCTCCAGTAGCCTGTAATACAGTTGCCTTAACGCGATCAGGTTCGGCGTGAAGGGTAGAGCTAGGTCGGATGCCTGGAGGTCGTACTTGCGAAGATCCAGGTAATAGCTGCGAGGAGAGAACTGCCGCGCCTCGTCCAGGACTATCATCGACATGCCGGTGGACAGCGCCAACCCCTTGTTTGTGCATAGCACGACGACTGAGACATTACTACCAGCCATGCTAAAGTTGTCGATGCCGAATGAGCTGATAGCATCGACCACGAGTAGAAAGCCGTACTTTTGCCTGAGTGCGCCTACGCTGCGAACATCGAAGAGCTGCATTGACGACGTTTCATTTTGCGTCATAAGCAACACGTCTGGCTGGAAGCTTCGAATACTGTCCTCCAGGTCACTCAGCGACATATCACGGGCGAATGGCACCTGATAGTCGAACACGGTCAACCCGTAAAAGCGACAGATCTCCGCCCAGCGCCTGCTGAATGTCCCAGCTTCGACAACAAGCACCCTGTCGGTGGGTCTAATCAAGTTGGACACGACGGCGTCCATCGCACCCGAACCCGAGGCCGTGAGAAAAAGCACCTTTCCATCCTTTGGCGCGTCGATGAGTTCAAGAAGAAGGCGTTCTGTCTCGCGCACTCGATCGCAAAACGTTTGAGTACGAAAATACTCGAGGGGCTTCCCGGCGAGCCGGAGGGTCTCCTCTGTCATTGTGGTTACGGCTGGGGTGAAGTTCAGAACTCGCATTGTGCTCCGGCTAGTCGCGCCGCGTCAGACTCAGAAAGGCCCTAGGGGACTTCACATATCGTGTACAGGTACTTGCCGGAGGGCAGCGGCCGAATGTCGTCGACGAAACGCCATTCAATCTCTGCATTCTGGCCCATCACTCTCCGTATCCTTGACTCCACGTCCAGCAACTCGCAAGACGGCGCTTCCGATGCAGCGACGGCCTCAATCACGATGCGGCCGTAGGCCACCTGCCTGAACCGGAAGTTTTGCACCCAGTCGCGGAAGTACATGCACTGAACGAAGTACTGTCCATCGACCAGCTTGCCCTCCCTTGTCCTGAACAACTCCATAGTTCGTCCCAGCAGCTTTTCCAAGTAGGTCGTTCCGCCGTGCGTCGTGATAGCACCAACGTCTCCTATCTTGAACCGGATCAGCGGCATGGCAAAGTTCGCCAGCGAGGTAACAACGATGTCGCCGACTTCCCCTTGGCCACATTGCCTGCCATCTGCCCCGACCGTCTCCACGTGTACCGTCGGGGCGACCCTAAGACCGGGATGTATTCCGTCCTCGGCGGCAATGATGCTCACTTCGCTGCTCCCGTAGCGATTGAACACCTTGCACCCAAAGGCCGCCTCAATCGCCTCGCGCATTTCGGGAAATAGCGTGCCCGCGGTACTCGTCACCGCGCCGATGCCGCTCAATCTGTCGCCACGGCGAAGCACGTGCCTGCTTATGGCGTGTAGTGACGATGCAAATCCGACGATCAGTCTCGGCGAGAATCGCCTAATGATGCGCACGTACTGATCCATCGTCTGCTCGTCGAGGCAAAACGTATCAAGCACGATCGTGTTCGAAAGCCAGCGCCCGAGCGCAGCCTTAAATCCCTTCGCATGAACCTGCGAATGCCTGTTGCCCCACAGCTTGAGAAGGCGGTCCCCCGGGCGATAGCCGGCCCACCGCTTCGTCTCCAACGTTGCGGCCTGTACGCGCCTCAGATACTCGTCGTCCTGCACGAACCGGACGGGCTCCCCGGTGGACCCACCCGAGGTCTCGTAGTGCCAGTTTCTCCTCTCAAGATCGCCGCTGACCAGGCCGCGCATCTGTTTTCTAATCGTGTCCTTGGTCAGCAGGGGGAAATTCAGCAGGGACCGATAGCCGCGAAACTGCCTGTAGTATGGCACGTGCCGAACGGCGAACTCGAGTACGTCCTCCAGCGTCGCGCGAGCCGGCCGCCTGCCGAAACGCGTTCTGGCACTTGCGATCAGTCTGCGCAGCACAGGCTTAGCCTCACGGGAAGACAGTCGCCGGGCGTTTGGCAGTACATCGGCTACTTCCTGTGGAGCACCGACGACAGCCAGTACAAAGGTTCGGAGAGATAGTACTTCTTGTTGAGTCGCCAATCCGTCGACAGGGCGGCGAGGGCATACAGCCTGCGGAACCGCGTGATGTTGAGGTTCAGATTCACGAGTACCTTCCTTCTCGCATGTACGGAAGCGAGTGCTCGACATACGGCCTGGCCGTCCTTGAACCGAGGCACTGCGGCGATCGCCAGATCGTAGCTCCGGGTCGCGGTGCTGCCGAGATTCCCAACGCCGACCGCGGTGACCGCCTCGTGCCCATACATGTCCTCCAAGACCTGCTCAAACAACTCGTCGAAGCCCGCGCGCGAGGAACGCACAAAGAGGATGGCCCGGGGAGCACCCTTCCGATGGAAGGGAAAAACGCTATTCCATTGCCGAAGATACGTCTCCCTCATGAACTGTTTCTGGAAATGTTGGCAGCGGGCGTTATCCTCATGGAGCCATTGCCTGAAGCGGACGACATCTGCTTCATAGCCGTCCGGACCGCTCTGAAGGAGGTTGTCTATTTCCAGATCATCTCTAGTCAGGTCAAAGAACTGCTCGCGCTCGTTGGGCGGCGCGTCGGGATACACCATGTACTTCCGGGTCTTACTGCGGACCGCAGTGCATCGCCCGGGCTGTGCCAGAAAGCGGCCGTCGATCCTGACCATCCGCTGTTCCAACTCAGGCATTGCGTTTCCTTCGAGCAGCGGGACGACGCTCTTCCCGTGCAGCTCTGGGTAGGCCGTGATCCCCGCAAGCTCCAAAGACGTGGGCAGGTAATCGAGGGTGCAGATCTGCTGTTCCACGCGTAGAGGCGTGTGGCCTGGGAACTTCAACAGAAGGGGAACGAGGACGTTGTCGTCGGTCAGCACCAGATCGTGCGCGATCTCGCGGCGCTGCAATGCTGCGAGCTCCCGGCGTCTCTTGACCTCTTCCTTCCGCAATGGATCGGGGTAGCCGTGGTCACTGGTCAGAAGCACCACCGCATTGTCCATGAGTCCAGCAGAAGTCAGGCAGCGCAGGCCCTTTTCGACCCGTTCCGAGATGTGCTCATCTCCCCGGCAGTTGTAGTGAAGCAGGAGGAAGAAGGGCAGTTTCACCCCGTCTTCCACGAGGTTCTCCAAGGCCCTGTTGACGATGTGATTGTTCCATTCGTGCCGGTGCCTAGCATCCCGTGGCCAGAGCCTGCGTGGAATGACATCCAGCACTCCGTCCCAGGTTTCTCTCTCATAAGGTCCCAACGTGATGGCGTAGGTTCTGTACCCAAAGGGTGCCAGGATCGTCGCAATGTTGGGCTGCCCGCAGTTCTTCAGACGCATACCCATGAAATTTGCGCCGAGATAGTAGGATGGGCAACTGGTCAGCATTGCGCTGATCGACATCACGGTACTTGGAGCACTGGTGACCACCGTGCGGAAATCAATCCAGCTATCAGCCAGGTCGTTCATCAATTCTACTCTGCCGCGGTCGTCGACGCGCTCGGCAGGACAGGTGTAGTTCCTTACGGAGTCGACAATGATCCAGATAATGTTTCGCAAGACGGTGTCCCTTGTCTTTTTTCCGAGCCACGCACTACACGGACAACTCAGCGGGTTCCAGTGGTTCGTAGTGTTCCTCGTCCATCTCAAACACGCGTTGGCGGATGAGACTGGTCGCGAAAGCCCGAGCCAGGAGGCAATAGGCCAGGATCCAATACAGGAGGGCCCACTTCTGGTAGTCCCCGAAGAGACCGCCAAAGAGAATGAGCACGACGGAATCCCGGCAAGCCGACGCGAGCCAGGCGAGGGTTTCCAGCGTGGCATCCGACGAACGACGGGCCAGCGGGATCGTCCGGCGCGAATTGACGAAGACTCCGGCGATCAGGAACGCGAAAGCCAGCACGCCCACCAAGCCTGTCTCCCCCAGCACCGCGCCGGGAATGTTATGCGCGACCAGCTTGACCCCGTCGAGATGGGCCTGGCGGTAAGGGATGAAACCGCCGAGTCCGACGCCGAGGACTGGGTGGCGCCGAAACATCTCCATCCCGAGGCGCAGGCCCACGAGCCGCCCCTCCGCCGATGCCCGGGCACTTTCATCGTCTCTGTTTCCCTCCTCGACCGTCCAGAGCGTTGCCAACCGGTGGCGGCTGTCCTTCGGCATCGCCATCCAAACGGCGCCGAGGAGGAACGCGACCCCGGCAAGGCCAATCAGAACGCGCCCGAGACGTCCTCTCTGCAGGGCGCAAAGTGTCACGAAGACCGCGAACCCGAGCATGTTGGCGCGGCTATTGGTTAATACGATTGACGAAACGGCGAGCAGGAATCCAACAGCCAGTGCGCAAGGGAACGCCTTCCGCCAGAATCCCGGCCAGTTCTCCGTAAAGCGCCCGCGGACCTTCCAAAGGAAGAGCAGAAAAGGCAATGAAGTGACGGCGACGGCGCCCACTGCGTTGGGGTGCCCAAACGTGAGATTCATCCCCTGGAGGCGCCGCACGCCCATGGCGAACGAGTGCCCGCCGTAGAGAAAGTACTCCCACTGGCTCTTGCCCAGAAACAGGCACGTGGACACGACGAAGCAGGCGACGATGAATATGAGCTGGTACGGGCTTCGGACTACCGAGAGCAGGACGAAGTAGAAGGCCAGTACCGTCAGGTAAACGTAGAGCTCCGACCAGGCACCCGGCACGTCCAGAGCGCTTAGCGTGGAGAGGGCCAGCGCCAGCAGCCAGGCCACCACGCCCGCCGTCTGCATTGAAGGCAACAGTCGCAACTGCCCGCTGAGGAGCACCGCACTGAGGACGAAAATGGCGTAGATCCGCTCGACGTGGAGGTCCGCCAGCCCGGGCAAGAGCTTCTCCCAGGGCCGGATCACCAACAGGGCCGTCCAGAAGGCGACGATCCACACGGTGGCCGAGCGCGGCCAGATGCCGCCGCGTACGTCGTCCGACCCATCAATCAAAGACGTCGTCATGCGAACTCAATAGTCCATATGGCAAATGTAGCCTTCTGAACCGGCCCGCGAGATTACACGTCCCGGCACTCCGACAACCACCGCGTGATCCGGTACATCCCGCGTTACGACGCAGTTCGCCCCTATCGCCACATTGTCTCCAATCCGTATACCCCCGATGATTACTGCGCCCGGACCGATATACATGTTGTCACCAATCGAGGGAACGCCCGCCCTGCTGCCGCGGAAGCGTTCGGCGAGCCAACTTGTTGACGTGTCCGATGAAATCCATCGCCCACGTCCCAGTGACTCAGCCTGCTCTTATGTCCCTTTGGTTGCAGAGACGACCACGTGTCCCGCCAATTGCTGGGCACCGCGAAGCCTGAGTATCAGGTTGTCAATTGCGGCAGCTAGAGCTATCAGCCACAAGTTCCGAGTCATACGATCGATTCTCGCGAGGATGCGAAAGTAACGGTACGTGGTATTAGGAAACTGCTTTCGAACCACTTGCAGTTCCGAAGCGCGCAGCGGTTGCTCGTCCGCGGTCGCATAGTTGGACGCAGGCATCAGTCGCCGGATGGCCTGAAGCCATGCGGTGTATGCCACTGGCTCGCAAGCGACAAATAATCCTCCAGGTTTAAGCGCGTCGTAGGCCTTGCGGATGACCGCCTCCAGGGACGGGACCACGTGATGTAGGATGTTCCCGCACCAAACGATCCCGTATTGTTCGTAGCCGATCTCATCCGTCTCGATATTGCCGACGCGGAACTCGACTTCCACGCCGTTGATCGCCGCGCGGGCTCTCGCCACCTCAATGGACTGCGGGGAGAGGTCGACCCCAACAACCTTGCAGCCCGCGTATGCGAGCTGTACTGAAGAAACTCCCTCGCCACAGCCGAGCTCCAAGACGGTCTTGTCCCGCGCGCTCTTCACCAGGTGGAACATCCACTCCTTCATGAAGAGGTGCGGGCGCCGTGGGTGCGCATAGCGCTCCAGGACCGCTCTGCCCATAGGCCTAATCTCAGTTGCCGCGCTGTGAGTGTCGAAGAAGGCGCGCTCCCGACCGTAACGGGCAGCGTCGAGGTCGGCAGATGGTGACATCGCGTCCGCCAGGTTTGCCTAGGTTGCGGGGTACGGCCTGGAGCCACGGTTCGTCAAAAGCTTCCTGCGGTGTATCGCTGAAGAGATCCATCGCTTGCGCGCATCGCAGCCTGCTCCGCGGCGCAGAGGCAGAAGACCGCCAGCCACAGCTAGTTGAATCGATAAATGTTGCGGCCAAACATGCCGTCGAACAGGAGGAGTAATACGCTGTCGTGCGCGGCCACCACAAACTCCGCCAGAGCCCTGGGAGTCCCGCCTTCCACACCCCTTGAGAGTAAACCTAGTCCTACGGCAATTGAGCAGGATGGCGCTAACCAGGACGACGAAGCTAAAGGCGCCGAGAAGCCCCGTCTCTCCCAGTACTTCACCCACCATGTTGTGGACGCGCAGCTGGACGCGGGGTCGGGTCGTTGGCGATCAGGGCCCTGCGAAGATCGACGATAGTGCCCTCGAAGTCCGCGACAAGGTCCGCTTCATCGGCGACATCCGTCGCGATGAGCAACAGCGAGGCGTGCTCCTGCAACTTATGCGGCTCCTCCACCAGGAGAGCGGCCAGGTGCGGCAGGTGCTCATCCATGTAGGCACGATTGCGTCCGCACAGACGACTGACGTTGATTACCGGATCAAAGATCCTGAGGTCGTAGCCCCGCCCGATCAGCGTCTCCGCCAGGGCAACGAAGGGACTTTCTCTCAAGTCGTCCGTGCCTGCCTTGAAGCTCAGCCCGACAAGGCCGAGCCTGCGGCATCCGGACCCCTCGATGAGCCGAATCGCGCGTTGGAGGTGCTCCTGATTGGAGGGCAACACGGCGCTCAGCAAGGGCAGTCGGATCGCCTCGCGCTCCGCGTAGCGCGTCAGGGCCCGCACGTCCTTGGGTAGGCACGAGCCGCCAAAGGCAAAACCCGGCCGGAGGTACGCCGGCGAGATATTGAGCTTCGTGTCGCGGCAAACCAGCCGCATGACCTCACACCCGTCGGCACCGAGGGCCTTGGCGAGGGTGCCGACCTCGTTCGCAAAGGCAATCTTCAGGGCGTGATATGCGTTGCAGGCGTACTTGAGCAGGCTGGCCGAGCGCGAGTCGGTGACAATCTTCGGCGCGTCAATGCGATCGTAAAGCGCGAGGACGTTTTCGGCCTTCCAGCCGTCCAATGTGCCAACGACGACAAACGGCGGCATGTCGTAGTCGCGGATTGCGCTCCCCTCGCGGAGAAACTCGGGGTTGCTGCACAACTGCAGGCCGGCACCCAGCTCGCGCCCAGCAGCGTCGCTCAGCAACGGAGCAAGCTGGGATTCGAGGATGCCCGGAAGGAGCGTGGATCGCACGACCACCGTGTAATCGCGAGGGTCGGCACGCAGGGCCTCCCCGATCTCGCGGACGACTCGTTTCACGGCGGCGGTGGAGACGGCCCCGTCCGGGGTCGACGGCGTTCCCACCGTCAGCATGGCGATCTCGGATTGCCGCACAGCGAGCGAGACATCCTGGGTCACGCGCAGCATTTCTGCGGCGGTCTGGCTTCGCACGAGCTCGTCCATAAGAGGTTCTGTGACGGGCGACCGGCCTTCGCCAATCGCCGCCACCTTCGCGGGATCGACGTCCACGCCGACGACCGGGTGACCGTCGCGGCTCAGGCAAGCAGCCGTGACGCACCCCACATATCCCATTCCAAAGACCGCTACTCGCGTCATGGCTCGTCTCCGCGAACACGGGACACAGCGGCACGGCAAATCGCGTCGAACTGCCGAGCCACGGTCTCTGCCGAATACCGCGCGCTTACCAGCGTAAGTGCGCGGCTGCCCAGCTCGGCCGCAAGTGCGGGGCTCTCAAGCGCACTGACCACCGCGCGGGCGAAAGCAGCCGGATCATCCGCGATTAGGATGTGTTCGCCGGGGACAAGTGGCAGGCCCTCCGCGCCGACCGTCGTGCTCACGACGGCCTTGCCCATGGCAAACGCCTCGAAGATCTTGATGCGTGTGCCTCCTCCGACCCGCAAAGGAACCACCACGGCTGCCGCCTCCGCAAGGTAGGGTCTCACGTCCGGTACGTTCGCCGCCACCGAAATACCCTCGATTCCGTGCAGTTCGCTTATCCGGCGCGTGGGAAGACGGCCAACCACCTGGAAAGTGGCCCCGGGCCTGGCCGCGCGAATGGCGGGCCAGATTTCCCGGGCGAAGTACACTACTGCGTCCTCGTTGGCCAGCCAATCCAGCGACCCCACAAACACCAGTCTGTCCGCGATCGTTCGCCTCGCTTGCGGACGGAAGTAGTCCAGGTCAACCGCAGTGTCGATGCAGTCAACGTGTTTCCACCCGTACTCGTCCTCAAAAACGCGCCGGTCCGGTTCACTAACGGCGATCACCGCGTCGAACTGGCTGACCGCCTGGGCCTCAAAACGGCGCATTTTTCGGTATTGAAGGGCCATGTACCAGCGGCGGAGCGAACCTGAGCCGTTTGTCGCATGTCTCAGCAGAATCTGGGCCTCAACATTATGTTGGAAGAGAATTCTCGGGCTCACGTCCAACCCGACCGCGTTGCGCGCCATTTGCACGAAATCGCAGACGAGGAAATCGAACCGGTTGGCAGCGACGAGCTCTTGCGCGACTTGCCTGAGCCTCCGATGGTACTCCTTGGCCACCGTATAGGGATACCGGGACCAGAGGTTCGCCGCGAGTTTGAGATAGAACTTGGCGCTGTAATGAGGCGTCTCACGCCAGGGGACCGTTTCGACGCGGAGCCCCAGGGCTCGCATCGGCGCTACGTAGTCCTCCTCGTCTCGCCCCACGTTGCACAAATAAGTGATGTCGTGCCAACGGGCCAAATGGCGAAGGATGTTCAGGGTCCGCATCCTCCAGCCTGTATCGGCTGGAAAGAGGAGTCGCTTCTGAAGGAAAAGCACTCTCATGACTGGACGTCAAGCGCGGATGGATCGTACCGGCACAAGTAGTTGCTCGAGCGCGGGTTTCGCTCTACGCCATAGCCGAAGTCGGTCATCAGCCCGACGACATCTTTCGAGTTGGCCTCCACGATCACCACGGGACGGTCACGCTCCAGAAGATTGGTCATGCCCCGGAGCACGGCCAGCTCATGCCCCTCCGTGTCGATCTTCGCCAACGCGACGCGGTGGGGGAGGCCGATTGCATCCACGGACAAGGCGAGCGCGTAACTTCTCAATAACCCCGGGAGAGACAGACGTTCACATAGCGAAAAACAAGCGGTTTTTCGATTGTCAGTGGGGTAGGTACCCCATTTTCCTGCACTTCATCCCGGGGTTATTGAGAAGGTACGCGAGCGCCGGCTCGCCGGCTTCCATAGGACAAACGGAGGCTTCATAGTAGTTCTTGCCACCCACCGGATACTCCGGCACGACCAGGTGTAAGATGCTGGGCTCGTTGGACACCGCGATGTTGAGCAGCGTCGTGTTTGGGTAAGGGAAAAGCTGCGCATTGGCTGTCAGAAGCTCGAAAGACTCTCGGACCGGTTCGAACGCGATGACTCGGCCTTTGGGCCCGACGAGTTGGGACATCCTTGCCGAGTAGAAGCCAACATTCGCACCGATGTCCAGAGCCCAATCCCCTTGGTGAAGGAACTGGTCCAGGATGGCGTACTCGGGTTCCTGGCTGGCGAACCGACCGCGGCGGATCTTCCACGCGAACCATCGCCGCTTGAGGGCTTGTTGCCAACGGATGGGCAGCTTCCCGGCCAGCCTCTTGACAAGGCCCATCACCGCAGCATCCCGTTCCCAACTGAGCACCGTGCTCCGGCACAGGTCGATGCAGTCCTGCCAGACGCAGTCCGGCCAGACACGGAAGCATTCGGCACCGGCCGGCGCAGCGCGGCATTGATGAGCGTTTCCGCCTCCTCTCCAAAGCGGGTCATTCTGTCGCCTCCCTCAGGCCAACGCACATCGTACCAGCAATCCTACCTCTTGGGGAACGGTGTCGGGCACATCGAGGGCGCCCACCCCATTCCCAGGTTCTTGCCTCGTGTGGGAATTCGCCAGCACGGTTTCGACCGTCTCGCGCATCGCTCTAGCATCCCCCCAAAGATAAAGCAACACACCCTCTGGCTGGCTTTCCGAATTGTTGGCCACCACTGGCGTGCCGAAGCAAAGCGCCTCGCGAACGGACGCACTGGTTCCTTCGCGCTGGTTACAGCGGAGATACACTGCAACCCGTCGTAACAACGACAAGAAGGCGGCGTGCTCGACCGCGCCCAGGTGGAGGCACCGATCGGTGAGCCCGGCTTTACGCGCCATATCGCTGATCGTTCTGGTCTCGCGCGACGCCCCCACCACGATCAGCCCAAGTCCGGGCCACCGTCGAGCCAGTTCCCCGACCACTTTGAAAACGCAGTCCAAATCATACTCGGGACGACACTCCAGATAGGTCAGGACGGTTGGCGAATGACTCATCAGAAACTCCTCCAAGTCGTTATCAAACGCTTGTGTCGGCGATTCCAGGTACTCCTTCGTGAACGGAGAAATCGGAAACACTTTCTCGGGAGGAGTCCCATAGTCGACGATCCCTCGCGCCACGTCCGGGTTGTCGCAAATCACCGCTTTAGCAGCGCCGAACAGAAACTTGAACAGCGGAACCATCAGTCGCGACTTCTCGCGAGGGAAGTAGACCTGATCGGTTCCGGCGTGCAGGGTCAAGACCGGCCTGCGAAATGCGAGCAGGGACACGACGTAGGCAATCAGGTTAAGAAGGAACCCCTTGAGCGAATCAGCATTGGTATGGATGTGGTAGGTGTACCCACGCCATGCGTAACGCGACAGCTTGCGCAGGTACTCCCAGCCGCTGCGGACGCATTCATATTCGGCGCTCCGAATCCTGCGATTCTGGCCCAGGTTCAGCGGCACGCAGATGTGTCCGGCCTTCTCCAGGCCGTTTTTCACCACCCAGATCCGCATGCTCCAACCGTCATACGGAGGCGGATAAGGACCGATCTCAAGGATTTTGGCGCAACGAGTCATCCCAGACGCGGTCGATTCGCTCGCATGGATCTGGTTCGACGCAGGCGCAGTCATGACGTTCCCCGGGCTAGGAGCCTCCCGGCACAATCCGGATCCGCCCAGACCCGCGCGGACTCCGGCTCGGTGTCGCAATGGACCGGCAGGGTCGGCGACGCCTTTAGCTCGAAGGTCAGCGAGATGGGAAGCTCGACCCGACCGGAAAAACGCACCAAAGGGGCCGGCACACACCGCCCGTAGCTCGTGGCAATCCAGCCGCCGTTCGGTTGCTCTCCGCCGTGTGCGACCTCCGCACGAAGTGAGTCTGAGCCGAGAAGCCGGAGGAGGGCGTGAACCCCGTCTGCGGTGGACACCAGCGCGCCCCGACCATCCCCATGAGCGACTGCCGTGCCGGGCGCGAAATGGAAGAAGACCTCGACTTGGTGCGTCCCCTCGCCTTCCAATCGGTCGAGGATGAGCCAATGGGCGTCCCGATTCCAGACGATCGCCCGGCGATGAGCGACCCGGCCCTTGACGCCATAGAAGCCGGTATGCGAACCCTCGACGAAATCCCATTGCCCGCTGGACTCCCAGCGAATCGGGCCCGGCCTGGCAACGCAAGACCACGCGCCGGCGACGTTGAACTTCGCGGGCGAAGCGCCGTCCACGCTGATTGTGTTGTGACCTCGGACATCGCGGCAGTAGCGGTTCCATGCGGGTGAGCCGCTGAAGGTGCAGAAGCCGGCATCTACCAAGAGCGGCTTGCCAAAGGCGCTCAGACAGAGCGAGAGCATGTCGGCGTGGCCGTGGCTGAACTCGGGGACATCCCGGGTGTAAAGGCCGTCGCCGAGAGGACCGGCATCGAAACACAGATGGTGATCGTCGCGTCCCCAACCACTGCGAAGAATGACGTAGCCGCTGGCGGGGAAGAGGCGGCTAGTCTCCATGGGCAACTGAGCGGGGAGTGCCTGGTAGGTCTCATAAGCCGCAGGCCCCAGCAACCACAAGGCGTCTTCACTGAACGAGCCGGCAACGGCCTTCATGTCGGGGCGATGAAACACCACCGCACCCAGGGCCAGCATGCTGCGGAAGTCCCAGAAAGGCGAGTCGGCGAAGCGAATCGACCGGGAGTCGTCGCCGTCACCAATCCGCGGCACGGTGCCGTCGGGCGTGGTCATCCACATGCTGAAGCAGAGGGCGGCCTCCAATCGCTGCCGCATGACCTCGGGGGCCGGCTTGTCTTGCCGGAGCCGGGTCAACATCGCGAGAAGGAAGAACCCGAGGCAGTAGTGGTGGTAGTGGTTCGAATGCTCCGTGCTGCCGCCATCGTCGTAAAACTGCCTTTCCGGCTCCACGGCCAGAACGTCCCACGCCAGCCTGCGCCACGCGGCGGATTCGTCGAACTCCGGAAAGAAGGAGCCAAGAAGATACAGCGCGGCGGCCTCTCCGACCAGATGGTTGTTCGGGGCGGAGTAGTATTCCAGGTGACGGTGGAGATACGCGCCGTGTTGATAGAACGCCTTGATCACCTCCCAATGGAGCGGTACAGAAACATCCTGCCAGCGACGCACAAACTGGTAGGCCCACAACCAGGAGAGGCAGCGCACGGCCACTTCCAGGGGTCCCGCCCAGTTCACCCCCTGGAGGTAAGGATTCTCTTGGGCCCAGGACTCAATCGCGCGAAACACTCTTCGCGCATAGCGTGACTCTCCGGTCAGGTAGAACGCTTTGGCGACATCGATGAGGAACTCGTGCCGGTTGAGCTCCCAAACGTACTTCACGTCGCCGAGGCCGTCTCTGCTCTCCATGTTCTCGCAGAAAGGAATGCGGAGGTCGGCGTAGAACCGGGAGGGCCACCGCCGACCTGTGCTCGGGTCCTGTTGCCACGGGATGGAGTCCGGGAACCGGACGTCGATGCCAAGAAAACTGAACTCGCCGCGAAGCACGCGATCCGCCTTTGCGACCAGACGGTCCAAGAGCCCCGGGAACAACCGCGGGTAGAGGTTCGCTGCGCCCTGCAATGACAGGGCGTCGAGCAGGAAGGGCGGTTCTTGGCGATTGCGCATGTGAGAGAGCCACCAACCCGGTAGGCCAATCGTACCCGGGCAGCCATTGACAGGCGGACGGAGTCTCCCACTCGGGACAGCCGGCCCTTTTTTCGCGTGTCCTGTGACGTAGGCAATGCGTTCGGCCCATTCGGCCGCTTTCCTGCCCAGCCGAAAGACGATCTCCCGCGGACCCATAAGCGAGAGCTTCTTCAGCTTGGCGTAGCTGTGGCCAAAACGAGAGGACATGGATGGGCAAGCCTGAGGGTCGTTCACGCGGATCGCGGTCCTACACGGCGGCAAGCGACAGTCGTTGGTTGCGGAGCCCCGCGGCGTCGGTGAGTTCGTCGCTGACGGCCGGCCAGCCCTCGCCGTCGATGAAGATCCTCGCCCAAAGCTCGAAATTGAGCACCGTCCACAACGCTTCCGTATGGTCGCGCAGCCCCTGGGCATGCTCCGCAAGGAGAGCCTCAACAAAGGGCTGATGGAAGACACCGCGGCTGCGCGCTTGCTGGCTCGTCAAGGCGGAGCGGACGATCCGGTCGAAGCCCCGCCGGAACCACTGGTTCAGCGGAACGGGAAAGCCCATCTTCTTGCGGGTGAGAATCGACTTGGGGAGCATGTCCCGCATCGCCTGCTTGACCAGGTACTTCCCCGAGCAGCCGCGGATCTTGTGGCTTCCCGGAACGCGGGCGGCAAACTCCACGAGCTGGTGATCGAGGAACGGCACGCGGCTTTCGATCGACGCGGCCATGCTCATGGAGTCCTGCTTCATGAGCAGTTCCACGAGATACGTCTTCTGGTCGGTATACAGGAGCTGGTCCAGACGGTCTCCACTGGTGCGGCCGTCGTAGAGCCGCATCGTGTCCCGGTAGGGGTCCACGTCCTTGACCGCCGCCCAGGCTGACGGATCGAACAACTGCTGATGGATGCGCGGCGGGAAAATGGCATGGAAGTTGTCGAAGACCATTTCCTGGGGGCGGAGCGAGTGATTGAGGAACGTATGGCTGATCTTCTTCCTGATCGATAAGGGGAGCGGCCACTTCCAGAAAGTCCCCGCAATGCACCGCCGATGCAGCCATCCCGGCACCAGGCGGTGATAGATCGATCCCCATCGCCAATTGAACAAGGTCGCCCAGTACCTTTCGTACCCGGCAAACAGCTCGTCACTCCCCTCGCCGGTCAGGACCACTTTGACGTGATCGGCAGCCAGCCGGGAGACCTGATAAAGGGCCACGCTCGACGCGTTGCGGATCGGTTCGTCCTCGTGCCAGATCAGCCGCGGCAGATGGGCGAACGCGTCGTCGGGCTTGAGCACGACCTCGTGATGGTCGGCCCCGATGGCGGCCGCGACCTCGCGGGCGAAGTCGAACTCGCTGTAATAATCCGACTCGAATCCCACGGAGAAGGTCTTGACCGGCTCGGACATGTGCTCCGCCATCGTGACGGCGATGGCGCTGGAGTCCAGGCCGCCGCTGAGGAACACGCCCAACGGCACGTCGCTCATCAGCCGCAGGCGGACCGACTCGCGGAACAGCCCGCGGAACTCCTCGACCAGCTCCCCACGGCGTTTCGCTGGCCTCCTGGGCTCAGGCAGCGGCACATCCCAGTACTGAGAGACCGTTAGCTTGTTGTCCTCCCAGGTCAAGCGGTGCCCCGGGAGCAGCTTCTTGATGCCGCGGAATAGGGTGGCGTCACCGGCAAGGTAGCCCAGAGTGGCATACTCGGGCACGGCTTCCCAGTGGAGCTCGGCCGGATGCCAACCGGACGCAAGCAAGGCCTTTACTTCCGACGTACACAGGAGCATGTCACCCCGATGCACGTAGTAGAAAGGCTTGATCCCGAGCCGATCCCGGGCCGCGAAGGCGCGCTGGTGGCGATGGTCCCAAATCACGAAGGCGAACATCCCACGGAGCCGGTGAACGCACTCTGCCCCCCACTCCTCGTAGGCGTGGATGATGGCCTCCGTATCGCACCGCGTGCGAAACCGGTGCCCACGAGCGGCCAACTCGCTGCGGAGCAGGACATGATTGTAGATTTCGCCGTTATACGTGATCCAGATGGTGCCGTCCTCGTTCGACATCGGCTGCCCGCCGCCCTCGATGTCGATGATGCTCAGCCTCCGATGCCCCAGGCCGACCGCAGTGGTTCCTCCGCGGAATAGCTTCATCCCCTCCCCGTCCGGTCCGCGGTGAATGAGCGAGTCATTCATCCGCTGGATCATCTCCGCGGAGGGGACCTTCTGAGGATTGGTGCTGACGATGGCGACAATTCCACACACGGCAGAAGCTTCTTACTCAGGCGACAACACAGGATGAGGAAGGGCCGAAGCTGGCCGTACGCGGCCCGGTGGAGGATCGGCCCCGGACAGCCAGTCGTTCGTAAAGGGTCTCGTACTGGCGCACCATGCGGTCGATACTGTATTGGCTTTCGGCGCGGCTACGGCCGGCGGCACCCATCGCCTGACGCAGGCCGGGCAGCCTGACGAGCCTCGCCAAGCCGTCCGCCAGTGAAGCGACGTCGCCGGGCGGCACCAGCAGACCAGTGCGCCCTTCGACCACAAGCTCCGGATTGGACCCGACCGCGGTCGCGACGACCGGAAGTCCCGAGGTCATGGCTTCCAGAATCGTGTTCGACATGCCCTCGGAGTGAGAGTTGAGCACGAACACGTCCAGCGCGCGGTAGAATACCTCGATCTGCTCTACGTTTCCCAAGAAATACACTCGGTCCTCGATGCCGAGATCTCGGGCCGCTTTCTCTAACTCGTCGCGCATAGGACCGTCCCCCGCCAGGGCAATTGCCACGTCCAGTCCCTGCCGCCGGAGCAGGTCGACGGCGCGAAAGGCCCCGAGATGGTTCTTCACCGGATCGAGCCTCGCTACCATCCCCAAGAGAAGCTTGTCTACAGGCAAACGCCAACGGCTTCTGGACTGTGCCTGGCCACCTGCGGCGGGTCGAAAGCGCTGCGTGTCGACGCCATTCCTGATGACTTTGATCTGGCTTCGGGGGAACCGCACCACGCGTGCCATCCGATCGGCCAGCGGTTCAGAAACCGAGAGCAGTTGGTGGGCTTTTCGCCACAAGCAGCGCTGGACGATCAGGTTCCGCCGTTGCGAGCGCAACAGTCCGTGCTCCCCGTGGATAATGGTCGGCACCCGGGCCATTCTTGCCCCAAGTACCCCCTCGACCAGCGTTCCCCACGAGTGGGTATGGAGGATGTCGATCTTCCGCCGATACAACTGCCAAGCCATTCGGAACGGCAGCGTCGGGTCGTTGTTCCAGCGCCGTTGGACGTTGAACGCCTCCACGCGACTGGTGTCGACGTAGGCTTCCAAAGTGCCGCCTGCCAGGAACGTACAGATTGACGGGGCAAAGCGATCTCGGTCGAGGCGGTTACACAGGTTAACCACCCCATTCTCCAGACCACCGGTGTCCAGGCTAAATACCACGTGTAACACCCGAAGGGGCCGGGCACTCCGTCGATCCGCAGTCGTCAGACAAGTTGCCGACATAGAGGCAACGACCGTCCGGCAACCAACTCCAAAAGAATCCCCGTTCCGGAGCCTACATGAATTGTCGCTAGAACCAACAACAACAACAGCAGCAATCGTAGATCGCGGAGGCGGGCGGCGATGCCTATCGAAACGATGGTGACTAGCGCAACGTAGCTGGCGAGGACCCCACAATAGATGGCCACCAGAAGGGATGAACACCACGCTATTGCGGTGCCCAAGATGAATCCAAGCACGAACAGCGCCGGCAAAAGCGTCTTGAGGCTGAGCGTATCCGGGTGCTTGCGCGCAAGCCGGACGCGGCCGCGGCCGTAGCGGACCAGTTGGCGGAACAGCGCGGCAAGGGAGTCGCGGGGGCGATAGCGGACGGTGATGTCGGGAGTGAAGTAGCAGCGCAGTCCGTCGCGGTCGATGCGGGTGTTTATCTCGTAGTCTTCGCAGGCGTCGAAGCTCTCGTCGAAATAGCCGACGCGGTCGAACACCGAGCGGCGGTAGGCGACCGCGACGCTGGCGGCGGGGACGAACTGCTCCCGCGAAGAGTAGATGAACGAAGCCGGGTGGTGACCCAGCCAGGACGAGCGTGCGGCGGCAATCGCCCGCTGGAGGGGCGTGGCGTCCCGGACCTCCAGCGGCTGAGGCCGGCCGAGGCAGTCGGCGCCACTTCGCTCAAACGCAGCGACATGCTTGCGGAGGAACTGGTCGTCATCGAACTCACAGTGCCCGTCCACGACCACGATGATCTCGCCGCGGACCGCGCGGATGCCGACGTTGCGCCCGGCGCTGGAAAGTCTGCCCGGGTTGGAAAGCAGCCGGATGTTGTGGTGGTTCTCAATGAACGATTGCACCACCGCTACGGTGTTATCGGTTGACTGACCGTCGACGACGAGAAGCTCGAACCGGTCCGCCGGATAGTCCTGGGCCGCCAACTGGCCGAGGACCCGGCCGATTTCCTTCTCCTCGTTCCGCACGGGCACGACGACGCTAATGAACATGGTGGCCGATCCGTCGGAGGGACGGCAGTCGCCAGATTCAGGAAGTGAGGGGGACTCGATCGACATGGGGTTACGACACGGCGGCCGGCATGATTGAGCCCGTGGAGAGCAATGCAACACGGCGAGCATTTCTTCCCGGGAGACCGGGCTCCCGTTGGTTGTCGGGCTCCAAGGACCTCGTCACCACTTTGGTCACCTTGGCCGAATTGGAATTGCCGCAAGTCTTTGTCTGCATTACGGTTACGCAAAGAACGCACTGGACTGGCCGTCAGTCAACACGCCGGTTGGGCGATCACGTCGCACAATCGCCCGAAACGAAAACGCCGAAGCAGCCGCTCCAGCTTTCGCTCGTTACGGCCGAGATTGACGTAGTGCCGAAAGCGGGAGGTCCGAGAGGCCGCGCGGATTTGGGGTTGTTCCGGATCAAGCTCCCAGGGGTGTGTATAGAACACGACCGGCTGCCGTTGGACGTGGTTGAGCCGCCGAAGGCAATAGAGCGTCCAGGCCAGCGGATAAAGGCGAAAGTATCCGCCGCCGCTCACGGGCACGTTCAACCCGGCGAACCTAACCACGGAGGGCGGGAATTCCCACAACGGACCGGCTGAGGTGGTTAGGCGGTGCA
>CAYGZA010000029.1:0-32227 GCA_964354135.1 uncultured Planctomycetaceae bacterium | reverse complement strand
CGGCTGCTTTACGCCGAGAACTGGGTCTACGCCCCGGCCGTCCAGAAGGAGCGGGAAATCCTGGAAAAGACCGGCGGGCAGATCCTCTGGATCCACGGCGAGGAGGCCCACAGCGGCTCGCACTCGGTGGACTACGCCTACGCGGCCCGCTGCGGCGGCGGCGTGTTGATCGGCAAGGGCTGCCATCCGCTCACCGCCGCCTTGTATCTCAAGCGGGTCGAGGGCCGGGCCCGCAGTGGCGCTCCTATCCGCCCCAAGACCGTCTCCGCCCGGACCCACGCCATCACCCGGCTGCCCGGCTTCCGCGACGAAGGCCACATCCGCACGGACTACTACGACATCGACGATTTCTCGATGATCCACGTCGAGTTCGAGGACGGCACGCTGGCCACGGTCTTCGCTTCCGACATTGTGCTCGGCGGCATCCACAACTGGCTGGAGGTTTGCGCCAATAACCACCGCACGGTGTGCAACATCAACCCCAACACTGCGATGCAAACGTACAACCCGCGGGAGGATTACTTCAAGGACGTTTACGTGGTGGAGAAGATCGGCACCAAGCAGGGCTGGGCCTGCACCTCGCCCGAGGAAGACTGGTTCACCGGCTATCCCCAGGAAATCGAGGCCTTCTACCGGACGATCGCCTACGAGGAACCCCCGGAGAGCGACAGCCGCCTGGCGGCCGACGCCATCTCGACCATTTACGGCGCCTACCTTTCCGCCGAGCGCCGCGGCGCCGCCGTAGACGTGCGGACGTTCTGAACCTTGCGATTTCTCGCTCTGATAACCCTGCCGGAAGAGCGAACAAAGCCAAGCCCCAGGGGTTGCCGCCCCTGGGCTGTGGTGCGTAAACTTGATGCAATGGCAGCGCGCGTTGCCAGCAACTGACCCGCGGACCTGTTTGGGGGGGCATGCGATGGCGATGATCTTCCCAGGAATGGACCCCTATCTGGAAGACCCGCAAATCTGGCCGGGGGTACACAGCGCTTTGGTGGTGTACCTCCGCGACGAGTTGCAGCCTTTGCTGAGGCCGCGGTACGTCGCTGCCGTGGAGGAGCGGGTCTATATCGAAGGACCCGACCGTCAGATCATTCCGGATGTGTCGATCCACCGACCGACGAGACCAGGTGGCGAAGGCGGGGCGGCCGTGGTCGAGGTAGATGATCCAGTTGTGGTTCAAGTCGCGGCCCTGGAAGTCCACGAGTCCTACGTCGAGATTCTCGATCTTTACTCCGGCCGGAAGGTGGTCACGGTGATCGAGGTCCTAAGCCCCTCGAACAAGTTTCCCGGGCCGGGCCACGATTTCTATCAGGCCAAGCAGCGCGAGGTGCTCGGCAGCACAACCCACCTGGTGGAGATTGATCTCCTTCGGGTCGGGCCGCATGTCCTCGCGGTTCCGGAGTGGTCTGCCCGCGGCAAAGGGCCGTATGATTACCTCGTCTGCGTCAACCGGGCGCGCGGGCCCCGCGACCGGTACGAGTTGTACTTGCGGGGAGTGCGGCAGCGATTGCCGCGGGTTCACATTCCGTTGGCCGGCGACGATCCGGACGTGTCGCTCGACGTTCAAGCGGTGGTGGCCCAGGTCTACGATGCGGGGGCTTATCGCCAGCGGCTCACCTACGGCGTCCCGTGCCGCCCGCCGCTCGGGCCCGACGATCAGGCGTGGGCCGACCGGTTGATCGCCGAAGCAGCAGAACCGCGGGCCCGGCCGGACGAGCGGTCTTGACACTCTGAAGATGCATCCAAGGAGTACGGTTATGCCTTCTCACGTTGATCCGAGAATTCTCTGTTTGCGGCGTGCCGGCGGGGCAAGCCATGTTGCGGTGTGGCTTGCTTCTTTGCTGCTCTCGATAGCCAGGGCGGCCCTCGCCGAGGAATCGGGTCCGGCTGCGGCCAAGCCGGCTCCGAGCGGCACTCAAGACGCTTTCCGCTTCAAGGAGATCGACGACAAATCGCTCGGCCTGTGGGACGGCGACCGCCCGGTGCTCGTCTACAATCACGGCGTGATCACGAATCCCAAGATTCCGAAGAACGATCCCCGCCGCAGCCGGGCGTGCTTCATCCACCCGGTCTATGGCCTCGACGGCGAAGTGCTCACCGAGAGTTTCTCGAAAGACCATTATCATCACCACGGCATCTTCTGGGCATGGCCGCACGTCGGAATCGACGGGAAGGAGTACGACCTCTGGGTGTACGGCAACATCCAGCAGCGGTTCGTCCGTTGGATTTCTCGGGAAGCAGGACCGGAAGCCACCATGTTGGCCGTGGAGAACGGCTGGTTCGTCGGCCAGAAGAAGGTGATGACGGAGGAGGTCCGACTACGGGTCTCGAAGGCGGCCGAGGGGGCGCGATCGATCGATCTGGAGCTCGTGCTGACCCCCGTAGACAAGCCGATCACCCTGCGTGGCGCGGAAGGCAAGAGCTACGGAGGATTGAACCTGCGGTACGCTCCTCGAAAGGACACGGTGATTACCGTTCCCAGCGGAAAGACCAAAGAGGACCTCCCCGACACGCCGCTCGCGTGGGCTGATCTAACGGCGAAGTTCGCCGGGGCCCCCGACCGCAGCGGCGCGGCGATCTTCATAGACCCACGCCACCCTGGCTTTCCGCCCACGTGGCTCACGCGCCACTACGGCATCCTGTGCGTGGGCTGGCCGGGGGTGAAGGAGAAGACCTTTCCGCCTGGCATTCCGATCCGCCTCAATTACCGCGTCTGGATCCATCGGGGCGAACTGGAGCCGGCCCGGCTGCAGCGGGCGTACGACGACTATGCCGCAGCGATGAAGGCGGCGGCGAAGTAGACAGTAGACGGAATGGTCTCTCGGGGAGTGCTCCACATGAATGCGAAAGTGCGACGGCGTGATCTGCTGAAGCGTTCGCTGCTGGTCGCTGGGGGCGCAGCGGGTTTGTCAATCGGGGCAGGGGTGGCTCGCGGACAGATCAAGCCCGAGCCGGGGGCCGACAAGCTCACAGCCTACCAGGACGGCCCGCAAGTCTGGGTCCGCTGGGCCAACGCGATCCTAACCAGCTACCGGGCCCACGCGACGCAGAAGTATCCGTATTTGTATCCGCTGACAGGCCCCAAGAGCGGGCTGTCGCTGACCACCGAGACCTCGGTTCCATACCCGCACCACCGCTCCATGCTCTTTGCCTGCGACCGCGTGAATGGAGGCAACTACTGGCAGGAGGCCGTGCGGGCCGGGCAGATCGTTTCCGTGGGACTGAAGCTCGGCAAGTCCACGCCCGAGTCGGCCGAACTCCTCGACCGCTGCGAGTGGCGCAAGCCGGGCGGGCCTGTGGTGATGCGCGACGAGCGGAAGATCACCGTCCGGGTGGTTAACCCCGGCCTGCGGTTCCTCGACGCCGAGATCGAGTGGACCGCCGTGCATGACGTTACGATCCAGAAGACGAACCACTCTCTCTTCAGCATCCGCGCCGCGGCCGACATCATCCCTTGGGCCGGAGGCACGCTCCTGAACTCGGAAGGCCAGTCCGGCGAGAAGGCCACCTTCGGCAAGCCGGCCGCCTGGTGCTGCTACTTCGGCAAGCGCGCCGGCGTGGCCGGCGACGTCGTTGAGGGCATCGCCCTATTCGATCACCCCAAGAATCCCTGGGCCCCGACGCCCTGGTTCACCCGCGACTACGGCTTCATCTCGCCCACGCCGTTGGACTTCATCGACAAGCCGTGGCAACTGGCCGGCGGCAAGTCGGTCCATCTCCGCTACCGGGTCGTGCTGTTCGCCGGGTCGCCGGAGGAAATCGGGCTGGCGACGCTTTACCGCGATTGGGCTTCGGCATAGCAACCGACGCACAATCATCGGGCTCGCAGGGCGGCGCCTTCCAGCGGTAGGCGGCACTCCTTGGCCAGCCTTGCCGCCAGTCTCTTGAAGTCCTTGTGACATTCCTGGACGGCGTTGTAGTGTGCCCCGATGGCACCGTCCGCTGGTTTCAAGGAGAAGATGGGTTTTCGCGCCTCCATGGCCATGGGCATGAGACTACGATAGTGCTTCAAGAGGGCGAGGCAGTTGGGGTATTTCTCTGCTGCCGCATACGTTTTCGTGAGGTCCTCACCGAGCACCGAGGTCGAATACTCCCCCGGAATCCGCTCCATCCAACGGCTATATGCGTGGACGGGGCGGTCGAGGCGCGTCGCATGTTGCATGATGATGTAGCCGGCGGGCCGCATCTCCCCCGGAGGCAGATCGAGACCAGGATCGGGAGTTCGCGTCCGGCGATCCTGCCATTCCGAGCGCCAACGGCGCAAAGTCGGGCCGAGGTTTCGCAGCCCCTGCAAAGAGAAGAGATCGGGTGCCAAGGGGATCGCAACGTGGTCCGCCGCAATCATGACCGCGCGATTGATCGCTCCGAGGTATGGCGCCACGTCGATGAGCACTAGTTCGGCTCCTCGGTTCTGCGCTGCCCGACAGATCAAGCGGTGGAAAGCCGACATCACGCGGAACGCAGATCCGTCCCGATCGTGGCACAGCAGCCAAGCGTCGGACAGTTTTCCCTCGAAGGCGGACAAGCCGAAATCGCCCACAATCAGAGCGATGTTGTCCGTCACGCTTTCCACATGTGGGTCGGCCACATCACCGATTCCCTGAAGGATCGGTTGAATGGCCCCCAGGATGCTGTGCAGGTGCGCCCCGTCGGGCCACAACTCCTCCAACCGCTCTTCCGGGAGGAAGATCGAACTCAGATTCGCCTGGGGATCAAGGTCAGCAGCAATCACGTTCAGCCCCAACTCGGCGTACATCCAGGCCAAGTGGTACACCAATATCGTCCCATCCCCGCCTTTGTTGTTAAAGAATGCTATCGTCTTCACGCCCGCCTCCGTACGGTGACAAGGACTGAGTTCGAGCCGGGGCTCAGCTCCAAGGGAGGATTTCCGTTTTTCTGGAGTTCATTCCTGGCCAGTGGGATACCCAGGCCGAATCGTTGCACGAATCCCAGAACCTTCATAGCCTCAGCAAGGAGAGGATTGCGATAATCGGTAGCGCCCGGTTGGCCGAAGTTGTCCGGGGTCACATGACCGTAGAGCCCTCCCGGGCTGTGGATTTCGATCCGATCGCTGAACCAGTATACCCTTGCCGGGGCGTTACTTGTCTCGTAGGTTCGGTGCAAGACCGCGTTGCGAACCAGTTGCTGCAGGGCGACGATGGGGTAGTCCGGACTTCGGATTTCGGTCGAGCCTGCGCGCACGTCACCGGCAACGGACACGTTCGCCATCAGGACTTCGTCGATCGCGAGCAACATCTCGGGCATCGGCCCGGCAATCTCCTTTTGACGCTGAATCGGGTCGGTGAGCTCCAACCCGTCGATCCGCAGGAACTGGATGTACGCGCCGCTTATCCAACCGATGGGGTCCTTTCCGAACACCAGCAGCGCGCCGACGTTTGGGATACCGTCCTGGCCCACAAAACGGAGTGAGGCCAATTGCTGCTCCCGGGAGCGGTCATTCGCGGCCAACACGTCGGGCGACACCGCCGACGGCACATAGACGCGCTCGAACAGGTCCAAGTCCAAGTCGTCGACGGCAGCACCGGGCACGGGACTCTGGTCAAAGGGCAAGTCACGGGCGCGACGTTTCTCCGTCAGACGCCGTTCTTCCTCCCGGGTGGCGACTGCCCTTCTCGGCCCGACTCGGATCCAGACCCGTCCGTCATATCTCACAGGCGGGCTGTACGAAGGCTGCACTTCGACCACGGCGACTTCGCAGTGGTTCAGTACCCGCTTCTGCACGGTCATCATCGGCAGGGGAAGGATGTTTCCATCGGAACGCATGTGGGCCAGCGTTTTCAGGAGTTCATCCGTAATGGGCAGGTTCGCACACCTGCCATCGTCATAGACGCCGACGAAGAGCACCCCCGGTTGCCGATGGTCGGGGAGGTCGTTGGCAAACGCACAGATGGCCTGACGAATCCGGTCTCGGTCACTGAGCGACGCCTTCCTTTCCACCCGGTCCGATTCCGTATCGGTGAGGAGTGCCAACAGCTCGTCGTCGGTCAGCATTGCCGGAATCCAGTCCTCTTGCGTGGGCGTTGACCTATCTGGACAACTGCCTGAGTCTAACTGATTCTCGCTGCCGGCTGAATGGGTTGGCGCGACATTGGCTATCGGCACGGCGGACAGCAGCGGGGGGGACCTGGAAAAACCTGAGCGAGCACCCCCCAACAGAGGAGAGCGCTCTACAGCGACAGCAGGTACGCGATCAGGTCGTCGAGCTCCTGTGGGCTCAAGGACTTTGCGTGGCCGTGATTGCCGCCGGGATCGTCCTTGATCAGTGCGTCCTTGAGCGTCGGCGAGCGGCCGTCGTGAAAGTAGGGCGCCGTCCGATAGACCTCGACCAGGGAGGGCGAATCGTACATCCCGTCGGGCTCAAGCGGCGTCAGGATTCCGACGTTGTGCATCTGCTGATCGGTGTAGTACGGAGCGGGGTGGCACGTCTCGCAACCCGCCTTGCCTTCAAAAAGACGTTTGCCGCGGGCGGCTGCGGCGGCCACTTGGGGCAAGAGGGGGTTGGGCTCCGGTTGGAGCGTCTGCACGTAGGCCAGCAGGTCCTCCAGGTCGGACGGCTCGGGGACGATCAAGTGGCTCCCCGTCACGCCGGTCCGCATGCACTCGCGGGGGTCGGGCCGCGTCGCCCGGCGGTTGTGCGGCGAGGTCTGGTGCATCAACACCAGGCTGATCACGTCCTTGCCGTTGCCGATCCCGTCGCGCATGAAGTCCCAGGGGAGCCCGTCCACGCGGCCGTCCGGGTGACACGTGGCGCAGCTATGCCATCGCTGGAAGCAGCGGTTGGCGTCGTGGAAATAGAGTTCGCCGCGCCGGGCTGCGTCGGGCGTCGGCTGCGGCCCGACCGCGACGGTCTGCAAGAGCTTCCCCGCCGCCGCATCGAGAACCCCAACGGTGCCGGCAAAGTAGTTCGCCACGTAGAGCCGCTTTGCGTCGGGTGAGAGGGCCATTCCGCGCGGGCCTTGCCCGCCGCTCGGGGCGCGGCGGACCGTGCCGGCAATGTAAAGCGCCGTCAGGTCGTTGGCCAACTGCGGGATCACCTTGCGGTCCTTGGCGATTCGCACCCAGATGTTGTCCCGCATTCCGTCCTTGAGCTTCGCCAGGTCTTCCGGCACCTTGCCGTCCAGAAGCTCGTGGACGCGGGCAATGTCGATCGCCGAAACCTCATGCGTGCCGGAATGAGAGACCCAAAGCCGCTTTCCGTCCGGCGAGACGACCACCGCCCACGGGTCGGTCGAGCCGCCGGACAGGTCGTCCAAGAGCACCGTGGCGAGGATCGAGCCGGCGGGGACGTCGAGAATGGTCAAGGCGTAGGTGTGTACCCATCCCCGCTCCAATTGCGTGATCGGCAGGTTGAACCGGCCGAGGGTGTGGATGAGGTAGGCCCATCTGCCGTCCGGGCTGGCGGCCACCCCCGCGACCACCGTTGACCCCGGCGGCAGCTTCAGCTTGGCCTTTTGCTCCATGGCGGCGGCATCCAGAATGCTCACGTCGGCGGCCAGGGTCGGGTCCGTGCCCGCGCCCTCCGGGAGCATGTTGGCAACGACGATCCTCGCTTGGTCAGGGGTGACCGCCAGGGCATCCGGCTCGCGGCCGACGCGAATCCGCTTGATCTCCTTGCCGGCGGCCGGATCGACGACGGACACGGTGTGGTCGCCGCGATTGCAGGTGTAGAGCCGGTTGCCCTTCTCGGCCAGAGCGACGGCGACCGGCCAGAAGCCGACGGGAATCCGCTTCGCAATGGCCCCGGCGGCCGTATCGATGACCGCCACGGCGTGGGCCTTGCGCTCGGCGACATAAAGGGTCTTCCCGTCGGCGGAGAGGGCCAGCCCGTGCGGCTCGCCGGGAACGGCGATTTCGCGGAGCGGCTTTCCGGCCGCCGGATCGAGCACGACGACGCAGCCGGCGGTCTTGTCGCTGACGTAAAGCGTCTTCCCGTCCGGCGACACGGCCAACGCCAGCGGAGAGCGATACACCGGCCCGGCTGCCGCGCTGCCGGTCCAACCCGCCCCGAGGATTGTCGCGGCAATTGCACATCGTATACCTGCGGTCGTGCATCTCATCCAAGGTGCTCCTCATCCAAGAGATCTACAATCGCTCTACAAGCTAACCTGGAGGTTGGCCGGCGTCCAGGATATCCCGCCTTGTTGTATGCCGCAACTGTCGGAGTGGGGGCAGTTGCCCCCTGGCACTTCTGAACGGTTCGTCCGGTGGGCAGGACAGCACCACGCCGATCATCCGGCGTGAGATGGGGCCCGCAGGCCCAGGCTCAGGTACCGGCCGTCGGAGAAGACCATGAGCCGCTCGGTGAGCCACTGGTCCAAGAGGCGGCGGATTGCCGCCTCGTCGGCCTGCCCCGCATCGGAATTCTGCGCGACGAACTCCAGGATTCTCTTGAGGGACTGGCCGGTATCGCAGTGGAGATAGACCTGCCTGGCGATTCCCGTCAGCCGCCGCTGGAAGACCGCGGCACAGGGCCGGGTATCGTGGAGGATCAGCACGCCGTCAGGGCGGTCCCAGTAGCGCAGCGTGACCGTCCCGGCAAGCTGCTGCCATGTCTGCACGGCCGCCAGCGCCGGGGCGGCGTAGTCCAGCGGATTGCGCCCGTCGGCATAATCGTACTCGTAGTAGTAGGCCATTCGGGCCAGCGACTCCTCGGGAAACGGATACACGTAGCGGAAGGCCCGATTGGGTCGGGGATTGGCGATGCCGTAGCGGGCCGGGTCTTCAAAGTAGGGCGAAAAGCGGTCCAGCCGCACCCGCCCCACCGCCAGCGGCGGGGCCAGGTGATAGAGCGACGGGAGCAACTCGGCGAGCGTGCGGTAGTCGTCCGGGTTCTCGCCCGGGAACCCGTAGAGCAGGTTCCACTTGACCTCGATCCCCGCCTCGGAGAACCACTTGAGCGTCTGGAGGTTCTGAAGGGCGTTGGCCCCCTTGCCGGCCAGCTTCAGGACCGGCGTGAGGAAGGTCTCGATCCCCAACTGCGCGGCGCCGATGCCGGCGTCCAAGAGCGCCTGGACCTGGCGCCGCGTCAGGTTGGCCTTCATTTCGTACACGAACCCCAGGTCGAGGTTCTCCTTCCGGAGCATCGGCAGCAGCGTCTCGAAATAGCGGTAGTCGAGGATATTGTCGGCCGTGCAGGCGCGGTGGACGTTGTGGCGCTTCGCCAGGTGACGCATCTCGTCGAGGGCCCGCTGGGGACTCTTGCTGCGATAGGCCAGCGTGCTGCCGTTGAGCCCGCAGAACTTGCAGTGGTGCTTTTCCCCCCACCAGCAGCCGCGGGAGGTCTCGAAGAACAAGAGCGGCTCGATTCTTGAGGCCAGCGGACTTGCCCGGAGCCGCGCGAAGTAGACGTCAAAGTCGGGATAGGGCAATTCGTCCATCGAGCGGACCATGAACGTGCCGGGGTCGGCCAGCAGGGCCGCGGCGGCCGGTCGCGGCTGGTCGCAGCAAGGCATCTCGGCGGCTAGCGCATCCCGCCCCAACACGCCCGGCGGCAAATGCACGCGCTCCCCCGCGAGAATCTGCTCCACCACGGGCGGGAACGTCAGGTCCGCTTCGCCGAGGAAGACGTAGTCGATTTCGGGGAACCGCCGCAGGAGCTCGATCCCCATTGGCCCTTCGCAGGCCGCCCCGCCGAAGACGATCTTGATCTCCGGCCGCATCGCCTTGATCCGCCGGGCCAGGCACATCGACGGCATGGTCTGCTGAAACGACGCGGCGAATCCCACGATCGCGTAGCGGGACCAATCGGCGGACTCCATGCACCGATCCAGGAACGGCCCGACGTGCTCCTCCGCCGCCCGGTAATCGCGGAGGTCAGCCGGAGTCAGCCCGGGATCGGTCGGCAGGAGCACGTCGCGAAAGTATGTCTCGTCACTGGGGAGCCGCCCCCGGAAGAAGTCCTTGGCAAAGAGCCTCTCGCCGCCCAGCACGAAGGCAAAGCAATCGGCGATCCAGGTGTAGCGCTCCAGGCCGATCCGCTCGGCGAAGTCGAAGTTCAGGTAGGCGACGTCGCAGCCGATGCCCCGCTCCACCAGGGCGGCCTTCAAGAGGCTGGGCCCGAGGTTCGGCCAGCGGAGATTCGCAAACGGCATGTTGACGATCAGGACGCGGGACATCGCAACGATTCTCGGCAAAAAGCAGGCATAGCCCGCGGAAGCGGGGGATCTGGATTTCACCACAAAGGCACAAAGGCACAAAGACCAGGTGGCTTCGATTGGCCTGTCGACCCGACTGCCGCAACGAGGCGACGAAAACGACACCCGGTCACGGCAAGCCAATCCGGTGCGCCGTCACCTTCCCTTCTCTTGGCTTTGTGTCTTTGTGCCTTTGTGGCAGGCAACTGCCCTCACGCGGCGGAATGGCCCTTCCTGGCCAGCCGGCGCATGCCGGGCGGGACGTGCTGGAGCTGGTCTTCCTCCTGCTTGGGGCTGAGCCGGTTGGACAGGAACGTCTCGAACACCAGGACCGCCAGCAACGCCCAGAGGAACAGCCCCCAAAGGCTCGTCCCTTCGTGCAGCGTCCTGAAAGTGTCGGAGAGATTCTCCGGGTCCTCGGCGAACACGAGATCCACGGGTCCAAAGCGCTCCTTCAGCTCCTCGCGGTCGATCTTCGCCGGGTCGGCCTCGTCGGGATCGAGGTTGACCGAGAAGGCGACCTGTTTGGTCCGCGATCCCTCCAGGGGCCGCATGGTGTAGAAGCCGACGTCGTGGGTCTCGGCGTAGTGGAAGACCTGCCCCGGCTGGCCCGCTTCGCTCTTCGTGTCGAGCCGGTTCAGCGTTCCGGACGGTGGCACCACTTCGACCTTGATCGGCCGCGTCTCCTCCTCGAAGGCGAGCGTGAGCGGCGCGCCGGCCAAGGCCGTGCGGAGGGTCTGCTCGGTGCCGGCCAGCTCGAACGTCATCCGCACCAAGAGCGGCAGGAAGATCGGCCTCAAGGGCAGGTTCGTCCAGCCGACGTGCGCGCTGGTGCCGAGCATGGTCACGGATCCGCGGCCCGCCTTGCGGTTGGCCAGGATCGGTTCGCCGTCGTCAAGCCGGGCCAGCACCCAGGTCCCGGCCTGCGCGCCTACGTCCATCCGCACGTGCTTGTACACCAGCACCTTCTGGTACAAAGACGGCGGCTCCACCAGGTGGGCCAGGGCGCGGTGCTTCTTGTCGAGAAACGCCACGTGCCAACTGTCGCGGCCTTGGGCGGCGTTGGCGGTACGGATCTCCACAAGCGTCCCCGGGAGCAGTTGCCCCTGGGCCTTTTCGTTCATCGCGTTGTACGCGCCGGGCTGCACGTTTTCGCCGCAGACCCAGACCAGATGGCCGCCGCCTTCCACGTACTTGCGGAGCCGGTCGGCCGCTTCCGTCTCTGGGGCGGGCAAGTTGACGCAGTAGATCACGCTGTAGTCGGCCAGAGGCTCGGCCAAGAGGTCTTTGGCCGAAAGCACCTTGCCCCGGAGCGCCGAGCCGCCGGGTCTCCCCGGCAGGAGGGCCTGCTCGATGTAAAACGTGTCGTCCAAGTAGTGGATCTCGTGCCGCTCGGGCGATACGATCGCCACCGGGACTCCCTGATCCACTTCCATGGTGAAGAACCGCCGGTCGTCGAGCCGGAAGCCGTCCTCGCCCAGCAGGCGGGCCTCGCAGCGGTGCAGCCCCCCGCGCTTGAAGGAGAACTGGAACGCGTGCGTGGCCCGGCTTTCCGGGGCGATTTTCAGCTCCGGGCTCACCGCCTCCTTGGCGTCGTCCACGTACAGCTCCACCAGCCGTTGCTGCGGAACCGACGCCGCGTTGAGCACCTCGACGGTGGCCTTGACCGGCACTCCGGCCACCGGGACGGCCGCCTCCAGCTCAACTCCTTGGATGGCGACGTTCGGCAGCGGCTGGCGGTTGCAGTCGATCACGACGATGGGAATCTTGCGGAGTCTCTTCTCTTTCTCGTCAAGGGCCGCGTCGCCGGCCCCGGCGGCCGCGTCCGGTGAGTCCTTCTTCAGCCCGTCCCAGGAGAGCTTCTGCATGTCGGTGACGACATAGATCGTCTTGTTCGCGGCGTCGGACTCCGCGAGCGCCTGGCGGGCTTGCAGGAGGGGAACCGCCAGATTGGCCCGCTCGCAGCTTACGGCGCACTGGTTGAACATGCGCAGGACGGCGTCGTGCGTCGGGTCCAGCTTCCCTTGCTCGGGAAACGGCCGGCCGCCGGTCAGGAACAGGGCCACCTGGTCGCCCCCTTGGAGCTGCTTGAGGATCTGCTCGACGGCCATCCGGGCGGTCTCGAAGCGGGGGCGGCCCCGGTCCATCACGCCCATGCTGGCCGAATTGTCCAGCACGATGGCCACCGCCGAGGCCCCTTTGCCGCTGAGCAAAGAGCTGAGGCTCGTAAGTCTGACGTTCGCCAGACCCAGAGCGATCAGGACCAAGGCCGCGGCCCGGACCAGCATCAAGAGCACGTCATGGATCCGGCGGCGGCGCCGCGTCTTCTGCACGCAGATCCTCAGGAACCGCAGCGTGCTGAAGGGCATTTCCTTGGCCCGCTGGCGGTTGATCATGTGCAGGATCACGGGGATCGCCGCCGCCAGCGCCGCCAGGAGGAATAGGGGTTCGCCGGGAATCATAGCCGGTTGCGCTTCGCGATGTACTGGGAAAGCATGAAGTCGTAGGGGGTCGAGGTGTCGGTCATCACGTAGTCGATGCGGCTCTCGGCGCAGGCCCGGCGGTAGTCCTCAATGAACCGGTCGATCTCCTCCCGGTACGCGTCGCGGACGTACGCCGGGTCGACCTGGATCCGCTCTCCCGTCTCCAGGTCGTGGAAGGCGATCGTCTCGCGGAACGGGAAGTCGATCTCCGCCTTGTCGAACACGTGGAAGACGATCACCTCGTGCCGCCGGTGGCGGAAGTGGTGCAGGGCCCGCATCACCTCCTCGGGCTCGTCGTAGAGGTCGCTCACCAGCACGATCAGGCAGCGGCGCTTGAAGCGGTTGGCCAGCTTGTGCAGGGTCTGGGCGACGTTGGTCATCCGGCCCGGCTCGATCGCCTCCAACTGCCGCATCATCTCGTTGAAGTGCCGGGGGGAGCTGCGGGCGGGCATGTCGAGCCGCACGTCCGTGTCGAACGTCGTCAGGCCCACCGAGTCCTGCTGCCGCGTCATCAGGTAGGCCAGCACCGCCGTCAGGTACGAGCCGTACTGGAGCTTCGTGATCTTCGCTTCCTGGCCGTAGCCCATCGAGCCGCTGGAGTCCAGGAGGATCTGGACCCGCATGTTCGTCTCTTCCTCGTACTGCTTGACGTAGAGCCGCTCGGTGCGGGCGAGCATCTTGTAGTCGAGGTGCCGCGGATCGTCGCCGGCGGAGTATTCGCGGTGCTCGGCGAACTCGACGCTGAAGCCCTTGTAGGGGCTGGCGTGCAGGCCGCTGATGAAGCCTTCGACCACGCCGCGGGCGACGAGGGTGAGATTCTTGACCCTCGCGAGGGCCTCGGGCTCCAGATAACGGTAACCGGTCCGGCGACTCATCGCAGCAGGAACCTCCTCCGCAGGACCCACTCCGTGGTCAGGATCGCCACGAACAGGACCCAGAAACCGGGCGGCCAATAGAGCCGCCGGTTCTCCAACCGCCGCATTTCCCGCTGGGTCCGGTCGAGATGCTCGATCAGGGTCGAGGCGGTGCTCAGGTGGACGTATCGGCCCCCGGTGTCGGCAGCGATGCGCGAGAGCATCTTCTCGTCCATGTCGAGCTTCTCGAACTCCAGGTTCGGCCGGCCCACCTCGGCCACGAGCTGTTCGCCGGTGAGCGTGAGCTGGCCGACGCGGGCCTCGACCACGATCTCGTAACGCCCCGCCACCCTGGGCACGATCGTGGCGCCATAGTGTCCCGCGGGGCCGGGCGCGACCGCCAGGTCGAACACCTCGGACGTGCCGGGGCCCTTGACCTTGGCCTTGACTTGGGCCGTGCTGGTGCCTTCGCCCTTGTCGTCGCGGACGACCGCCGTGACGCGGATCGGCTCTTCCGGCTCGTAGAACCCCTTATCCGTGCCGGCGGTGATGCCGGCCTTGGCCTCCACCGGCCTCGCGCGGCCGGCCAAGAAACGGACCATCTGGCCCCAAAACCGCAGGAAGGGCGAATCCCGGTCCAGGGCCCGGGGACCCTGCTGCCACTTGCGGGTCGTGTCGCCGCAGAAGACGGCGGTCCACCCTTTGTCCAGCGGCTGGACCGCCAGCACCGGCATTTGACTGACCTCGGTGGGATGGATGGCCAGCACCGTGGCACCCGGGCGGGCCCGCTCGACGCGGGTGCAGCCGTCCAAGTCGGGCAGCCCGGCGACCTTGGCCCCGCCGCCCTGCGTGGGGAAGAAATCGGCGATGTTGGCGAAGATCGGGTGCCGGACCCCGTCGGGCGTCAAGAGCGGCATGAAGGGGTCGTCCACCTGCCCTATCTCCCGGCTGCCCAAGATCACCGGCAGGGTCTCGCCGAGCGGAGTGCCCGCGTATCCGCCGGGTCCGAGCGCGTGATAGCCCCCGAGCATTACCAGCCCCGCTCCCGCGCGTACCCGCTGGATCAACAACTCCTGCTGCTGCGGCCTCAAGTAGGTGCTGTCGAGGTCGCCGAGGATGAAAACGTCGAACTTGCCGAGCGTCTCCGCGTCGGAGGGAATCGACTTCAGATCGAGGCCCTCGATGTTGGTCCGCGTCAGGAAGTCGTTCGGCCGCGTCTGGATGAGCGCACAGAACTCGACGTCGGGGTCCTTGGCCAGGAAACGGTCGACGATCGCCCCGTATTCGCCGCGGAGCGTCCCCTCGATGTACAAGACGCGGATCCGCGGCTCGATCACCATGGCCACGCCGGAGCGGTGATTGTTCTCGGTGATTTTCTCCTCGGGGATGGGGGTTGCGCGGACCGTGTAGGTGTGGCGGCCTTTGACCGTGGGGCGAAACTCGAATTCGACCTTCTGGGAGCCCTCCACGTCGTCCAGCGCGAGTTCGGTCTCCTGCACCGGCTTCCCGTCCTCCTCGAGCACGACACGGATCACCCGCCCGCCGAGCCTGATCCCATCGACCAGCCCGGTGATCTTTGCCTTGTTGTTGACCAAGAGGCGTTCCGGACAGTCGATGCCGGTCACTTGGATGTCGCGGTAATCACGGTTGGTCCGAAGGCTCGCCCCGACCCCCACCGTGTGGACGACCATCCCGAGCTTGCCTGCCACCTCCAGCGGGCTGCGGGCGGAATTGTGGATGCCGTCGGAGAGCATGATCGCCACGGGTTTCTCGCGCTTGGAGACCGTTTGAGACGCGGCGAGCATCGCCGCCGAAAGCGACGTCGCCTTGCCCGCGGGGGCCACGGCGGCCAACTGCTTGATCTCCCGGAGCGGCCAGGCCCGCTCCGAGAACTCGATCAGGTGGAGATTGAAGTCCGGGCGAAGCTGCTCCCACCACTTCTCCAGTTGCGCCCGGGCCTGTTGAAACCGCGGCACGCCGGTTGCGTCGTCGGCGATGCTCATCGACGCCGAGGCATCGAGCAGAAAGATCACCGGCGGCTTCTCCAGCAGCTCCTCGTAGAAGCTGTAGACCGGCCGGAATAGAAGCAGGATAACGAGGAGGATGGCCGAGATCCGCAAGACGAGCAGCGTCTGCCACTGCCGGGGTCGGAGCGTCCCGAAGGCGCGGTAATAGAAGAGCGCCGTCAGCAGGATCGCTGCCCCGACGACGGCCAGCATCGTCGCAAAGTTGTATCCTTCGTGCAGGGTGATGTTGAACACGGCGGCAGTCGTGGCCCTATTCGTTCTGGTCCGTTTCGGCGGGCCGGGTGTTCTTCGCGGGCGTCTTGCTCTTCTGGGTCTTTCCTCGCCCGGCAGTGGCCGGCTTCTGGTCCACCTCCTTGCTCGCCTTCTGTTTTCCCTCTTCCAGCGCGTCCTGCCCGAGCTTGATCACGCGCACGTAAAGGAGCGTCTTCAGGTCCGTGCCGGCTTCGCCCTTGTCGCGCTTGAGGAGGAGGAACCGCTCGGGCTGCAACTGGGACGGATCCGGCATCGGGCCGCCGGTCGACTCGAAAAACGGCCGCACGTAAACGATCTCCGCCAGGTCGCCCGTGATCCTCCGGCCGTCCTTCAGCGTGATCGTGTGCGTGTACTCCCGCGCCGGGTACGTCCGGCCGGTGTACATCTTCTCGTCGAGGGCCAGCTCCTTGAACCGCCACTCCTTCTCCATCCATTCCTTCTTCACCTTGCACTCGATCTCTCGGACGACCCGCAGTGGAATCTCCCGCTGGCGCTCCAGTTGGGCGTCGAGAAGCTTCAGCCGCTTGTCGCGGGTCATGTAGATGCTGCCGGCGTAAATCTTTCCGTCCGACATCTCCAGGTACCCCGGCACGGCGTCCTCCCGGTCCTGCTTGACCGGGCCGAACGGGTTGAGTGCGGGCGGCTCGTCGCCGCCGACGGGGATCGCCGGCGGCGTGGCGGCCAGCAGCAGAGCCCACACGCCGGCAAAGACAAGGAACCTCATGTCTCGAAGCGTACGCAGCATCGCCGCGCTCTCCAGAGTCCCTACCAGGCGGAACTCGCCCGCCTACAACGCCTTTGGCACCCTACGGTCCATTATTACCCGAAGCAGGACATCAATGCACGCCTGAAGCGGCGCAGCCAACGAGCCGCAGCCAAATAGACCAAACAGCCTTCCGAAGTCTCCAAGACTTCCGAAGTCTTCGCGGCGTACGCGCATCCTGGCCGTTGGTGGTACAGACGGCGTGACCGGCCGGCCGCCCGTCCACATCGGGGGGTGAATCCTACTTAGACCCTCCAGAATATCCACCCATTTGGGTGGAATCCATGCAGTCTCGTCTCCCGGATGGACGCCGCCCGGCCGGTCAACCGAAATCAAGATTGGCCTTACCTTTTTGACCGACGAGCCCTCTTGACGCGGCCCGTCGAACCTCGGCAAAATACTGAAGGTGGGATAGTGCGCCTGCCGGACGGGTTCAAGACCGCGCGCCGGCCGCCATCCCCGGACAACAGAGAGAGGAGACACTCCGATGGCAGACTCAGGTGATCTTCGCGTCGGCGGGGTATCGCGGCGGAAATTCCTCGAGCGGATGGGGCTTGTGTGTGCGATCGGCGGCGCGCCGGGGTTGGCGATGCCGTCGCTTGCCTGGGGTGCGGAAGAGAACACCGGCCCGGTCGACTGCGGCCCGCCGCCCCCGGCAAAGCCCCAGCACCAAACCGGCGGCGAGGCGTTCGCCCCCCTGCCGCTCCCGGTCACTCCGCTCCGCCGGTCGGAAAAGAAACGTCCCCCTGCGCCGCCCGCCCTGATCGGCAAGATGGCCATGGGCCAGGCCCGCTGGGTCGTCCGCGACGGCAAGCGGGTCATGCACCGCGACTGGATGACCGACCCCGCCGATCTCATCACCCTCTTGAGTTGGACGAACGAGAAGCTGGGGATCAACTATCGGGCGGTCGAGGCCGACTTCGAGCATTTCTCGTACGACCCCCGCGAGCTGCCGGCCTTGCTCTTTGCCGGACACAACAAGTTCGAAGTGCCCGAGCAGGTCCGGCCGAAGCTGGCCCGGTACGTCCTGGACGGCGGGATGATCATCGGCGACGCCTGCTGCGGCTGGAACGATTTTTCAGAGTCGTTCCGCCGGGAGATGGAGATGATCTTTCCCGGCCGGCCGCTCCGCCGCATGCTCCGCGAGGAGCCGGTCTTCTCGGCCTACTACAAGATGGGTGCGCTGACGGTCAAGAAGGGCGACGGCTCCACGTCGATCGACGATCCCGCGCTGGAGTCGATCGACTTCGGCTGCCGCAGCGGCGTGATCTTTTCGCCCCACGACATGACCTGCGGCTGGGACGGGCACGAGCATCCCCGCGGCACCCGTATCGTGGTCGACCAGGCCCGGCAGCTCGGCGCCAACCTCGTGACGTACCTTCTGGGGACTTTCCAGCTCGGGCGGTTCCTGAGCACGACGAAGGTGTACTACGAGGCCGGGGCCCCCAGCCGCGACGATTTCGTCTTCGCCCAATTGAAGCACGAAGGGGACTGGGACCCCGACCCTTCGGCCGTCCACAACCTCCTGAAACACGCCCGCGACAACTCCACCCTGGAAGTGAAGTTCAAGCGGCAGGAAGTCCTCTTGAAGGACCCGAAGACCGTCACTTACCCCCTGCTTTACATGACGGGCCACCGCGAATTCGTCTGGGGCCCGGAGGAAGTGGGGATCTTGCAGAAGTACCTTCGGGCCGGGGGGCTCTTGCTGGCCGACTCTTGCTGCGGGCGGATGGCCTTCGACTTGGCGTTCCGCCGCGAGCTGGGCAAGGTCTTCCCCAACCAGCGGCTCGAGAAGCTGCCGCCCGATCATCCGCTCTACCGCTGCCACTACGACGTCCGCGAGGTGGACTACACGCCGCGGGTCCGCGAGGACTTCGGGCCCTTCACGACGCCGGAGCTGGAAGGGATCACGGTGGACGGCCGCCTGGTGGTCGTTTACAGCAAGTTCGACTTGGGGAACGGCTGGGAGCAATTCCCTCACGCCTACAGCTACGGCCTGAAGGACGAATCGGCGTTGCAGGTCGGCACGAACGTGCTGGTCTATGCGACGACGCATTGAGACGAGGCCTTCTCGTCACGAGAGCCGGCGGCCGATAGCAGGTAGGTTATGCTTCAGCATAACACCATTGGGTAGAATCCGGTTGGGCAAGCTAAGACTCGACGTTATGCTGAAGCATAACCTACGATCTCCTTAAAGTAACGATCCATGTCCCCCGCCGCGGAAAACGTGATCCAACGGCTGGATACTGCACGGCAGAGGTGGTGGCTCTGCACGCTCTTGGCCACCACGGTGCTGGCCGCCTGCACTTCCTTCGGCACGCTGTTGGTGCTCATGTTGGGCGACTCCCTGGTGCGGTTCCCGCAAGGGTGGCTGATCGCCTTCTTTTCGCTCTGGCTTGGGGTGACGGCGGGATTGGTGTTCCTGGTGGGGCGTCGGCTGGCACGCAGCCAGCGGAGCCTGGAGGCCACGGCCCGCCGCGTGGAAGCGGAGCTTCCCGAGGTGGGAAGCGACCTGATCAACGTCGTTCAGCTTTCGGCAGACACCTGCAACGTCGACCGGCCGTTTTGCGAGGCCGCGGTCCGCGACGCCCTGCGTCGGATCGGCCACGTCCGCTTCGACGAGGCCGCCCGCCGCGAAGGCCGCTGGCGCCGCTTCCTCCATTGCATGCAGACCCCGCGCGACCTGGCCGAATCGCTCTTCGTGCTGGTGGCGCTCGTCGGCGTGGCGCTCCTCTGCCAGCTCCTGATCCCGAATTGGGGCTCGGCCGCCGGCCGGCTGATGAAGCCGTGGGGCTTTGTCCCGTCGGTCGGCTCGGTCGAGATCGTCAAAGTCGTTCCGGGCGACAAAGAAGTGCTGCTCGGATCGAGTCTCGACATCTCCGCGGAGATCAAGAACCCGGAAGGCGTTCCGTACCGGGCGAGCCTCTTCGTCACCGAGGAGGGCAGGGAGGAAACCGCCTCGGAAATGACCGCCGGCAAGGCGAGCGTCGTCTACAAGGCGACGCTTGCCACCGTCGGCAGGCCGCTCACCTACCGCCTCGAGATCGGCGATTCGCAGACCCGCATCTACACCGTCGGAGTCTACGAGAAGCCCACGATCGAGGAAGTGGAGGTGACCTTCCACTACCCGGAGTATCTCGGCCGGAAAGCCGACACGTCGGTCCAGAAAGACGCCGACCTGGAGGCCCCCCAGTACACCGTGGCGGAGCTGCGGATTCACCCTTCGGCCCCGGTCACCGACGGGTACATCGCTTGGGAGAAGCAGACCTTCCCCGGCCGCGTCGAGGACGACGGCAAGCTCGTCGTCGTCAACCTGCCGCTGGTGAAGGATTCGACCTTCACGATCCACCTCGCCGACGGCGCCGGCCGCAACGATCCCAGCCCGCGCGTCAACCGGATCCGTGTGATTCTCGACAAGCCGCCGACGGTGGAGCTGGTTAAGCCCGGCCGCCAGGAGACGGCTGCTCCCGGGGCGAGCGTGCCGGTGCTCCTCCGCGCCGGCGACGATTACGGCATAGGCCGCGTCCGCCTGGAGATGAAGATCAAGGACGCCGCGCCGGAGGCGCCCGCCGCCGAAGGGAAGAAGCCCGACGCCGCCGATAGCGCCCCCGTTCGCATCGTCGAGGAGTGGACGAAATTCGAGGCCTCCACGAGCGTGGTGCTCAACCATCGCCTCGAGTTGCCGGCGGATCGGGTCAAGCCCGGGCAGAGCGTGATGGTTCAGGCCGTGGCGCTGGACAAGCGGCGATTCACCGGGCCCGGACTCAACCTCCAGCCGCAGCCGGCGGAGAGCGGCTGGCACGTGATCCGCATCGTGTCGCCGGAGGCCAAGGCGGCGGCCGCCCTGGAGCAAATCGAGAACCTCCGCGCGGCGATCTTCAAGATCCTGGAGAAGCAGATCCGCGCGCGGTCGGTCACCACGACGGTTCTTCAGAGGAAGGAGATGCCCGACCGCTCGGCCGCGGTCGCCGAGGTCCGCAAGTCCCAGGTCGACATCCAAAAGGCCGCGGCCGACCTCGCGCAAACGGTCAAGGACGACGATAAGGAGGACCGCAAGGTCATCAAGCGGATCCTGAGCCAACTGGCCGTGGGCGAGATGCTCCAGGCGGTCCGGCAGAGCGACGACCTGGTCAAGGTGAAGGCCCCCGATGGCTTCACCCGGCCGGTCCCGGAGCTTGTGGCCACGCAAGACCGGATCATCGCGGTGCTGAGCAAGGTCCTAAGTGCGGCCCGGCAGGCCCAGGGCGAAGTGCTGGCCGAGATGAAGAAGCGCCCCGGCGGCGACCTGCCCGACGACGTCAAGAAGAAACTCGAAGAGGCCAAGAAGAAGCTCGACGAGTTCCTCAAGCAGCAGAAAAAGGTGATCGAGGCCTCGGAGAATCTGGCCAAGAAGCCGGTCGAGGATTTCAGCCGGGAGGAGGAGCAGTTGCTCAAGACCCTGGCCGCCTCGCAGGACGAGTGGTCCAAGTTCATGAAGGACCTCCACTCCGACCTGAGCAAGCTGCCGGAGCAGGATTTCGCCAACGCGTCGATCGCCAAGGAGCTGGTCGAGATCCAGACGGAGCTGAAGATGGCCGAGGACGCCCTCTTGAAGAAATCGGCCGACATCGCCGTGCCGCTGGAGCAATTGGGCTACGAGCGGGCGGAAGAGATCACTACGAACATGGAAAAATGGCTCCCCGACACCCCCGACCGGGAAAAATGGAGCCAGGAAGAGTCCCTCACCGACGCCGACAAGGAAGCCCCGATGGCCGAATTGCCGGGGGAGCTGGAAGACCTGATCGGCGATCTCATGGAGGAGGAGGAGGACCTGTTCGACGAGATGGAGGACGTTTCCTCCAGCGCCGCCGACTCGATCGACAAGGGCGCCGGCTGGGACGTGATGGACGGTCCCATCTCCAACATGAGCGCCAAGGGGGCCACGGGGAATCGCCTGCCCAACACCAACGAGATCGGCGGCCGCTCCGGCGAAGGGCGCCAGGGCAAGTCGAGCGGCGAGTTCGTCAGTGACGAGGCCGTCGGCAAAGGCGGCCGCAAGACGCCCAGCCGCCTCACCCCCGATCCGATCATGAAAGGCCAGATCAAGGACCACAGCAAGGACCCGACCGGCGGGGCCACCGGCGGCGGCAAGGAGAGCGGCCAGGGGGGCGAAGGGCTGGAAGGCCCCGCGCCCGGCTCCCCCGGCAAGCGCGACCTGGACCGCCTGGCCGGCAAGCAGGCCGCGCTCCGCAACAAGGCGGAAGGCATCGACGCCCGGTTCGAGGTCACCAAGTTCCACCGCACCGATCTCAAGAAAATGATCGAGATGATGCGGCGGATCGAGGACGAGCTGAAGGCGGGCAATTACCAGAACGCCTTGCGGCAGCGGCAAATCCTGGCCGAGGGCCTGGGGAACGTGAAGCAGTACCTGGAAGGCGAGTTCCAGGTCCGAAAGGACGCCACGGCCAACCTCCCGGCGGACATCCAGAAGGACATCCTCGGCGGAATGCACGACCCTTCGCCGGCCGGCTGGGAGGAGCTGAATCAGCAGTATTTCGAGCGGTTGGCGGGCGGCGGAGCCCCGGCAGCCGCATCGGCTCCCCCGGCCAAGCCATAGATTATTCCATTGACTTCAGGAACGTGCGCACCCCGCGCAGACTTCCGAAGTCTTGGAGACTTCGGAAGTCTCTTTTGTTGCGGATTCGCCGCGTTATGCTGAAGAATGACCTGCGCGGCTGTGAGTCTTCCACCATGCTCGCCGCCCGGCTGCACGGGCCGGAGGATTTGCGCGTCGAGCAAGTGCCGCATCCGGGCCTGCCTGGGCCGGGGCAGGTGCTGCTCCAAGTGAAGGCCGTCGGCGTCTGCGGCAGCGATCTGCACACCTACCGGCGCGCGGAGATCGGGGACATCCGCCTGGAAGGCCCACTGATCCTCGGGCACGAGTTCACCGGCGTGGTGGAGGCAGTCGGGGAGGGGTGCCTCGACGGGGATTTCCAGCCGCTTAAGCCGGGGACACGGGTGGCCGTCGATCCGGCACAGCCGTGCGGCCGCTGCGAGCTGTGTGAGCGGGGCCATCCCAATCTGTGCCTGAACTTGCGGTTCTGCGGCCTGTGGCCCGACCAGGGGGCGATGTGCCCGTGGATGCACGTGCCGGCGCGGACGTGCTTTCCCATCCCGCCCGGAATCGATGACGCTGCGGCGGTCATGCTGGAGCCGCTGGGCGTGGCGATCCACGCGCTCGACCTGGCCAAGGTCCGCGTCGGCCGGAGCGCGGCCCTGCTCGGGGCCGGGCCGATCGGCCTGTGCATCCTCCAGTTGCTCCGCCGGGCAGGAGCCGACCCAATCTTCGTAACCGACAAACTCCCCTGGCGGGTCGAGCTGGCCGGGCAATTTGGGGCCACAAAGGCTTGGTGCTGCGACGCGGCCGATCCGGTGGAAGCCGTGCGCCAGGCCACCCGCGGCCGAGGCGTGGACGTAGCCATCGAGGCCGCCTGGTGCGACGCCTCGGTCGATCAGGCGGCCGAGATGCTCGTTCACGGCGGCCGGCTGGTCGTGGTGGGCATCCCCGAGGACGACCGGCTGACCCTGCGGCACTCGGTCGCCCGGCGGAAGGGTCTGACGATCACCATGGTCCGGCGGATGAAGCACGCCTATCCCCGGGCGATCCGGCTGGCGGAAAGCGGGGCCGTGAGCCTGAGCCCGCTGGTCTCGCACCGGTTTCCCCTCGATCGGGCTGCGGATGCCTTTGCCGCCAACGCCGCCTACCGCGCAGGGGTTGTGAAAGTCCTGCTGGAGCTGTAACCTCCGGTCCCCTTGCAGGCCCTGCGGTCCCAGCCATAATAGCGTTCGATCGCCGCCTGGCGACGGGAGTGGCATGGCTCCATGCGATGATCGGGTGGCATGGCTTCGCGCAATGATCGGGTGGCATGGCTTCACGCGGTGTAAGCCGCGGGTAGCCATGTCTTGGTACGGGCGACATGCCCAGTGCGACGCTTCGCGTCGTGAGGGCATGCCACCATGCCGTACAGTGAACGCGGAGCCCCTGAGATGGGGCGCAGTGTGAGGGGCGAACGACCTTGGGTTGAGGACGCCGGCGATGGAACTGGGCCCTGTCGATTACGTCATCCTGCTCGTCTATACCGCGTTCGTGCTCGGGATCGGTTTCGCGCTGAAGCGGTTCACGAGAACCAGCACGGACTTCTTCCTCTCGGGCCGATCGATCCCGGCGTGGGTCGCCGGCCTGGCGTTCATCTCCGCAAACCTGGGCGCCCAGGAGGTGATCGGCATGGCTGCCTCGGGCGCCAAGTACGGAATCCTCACTTCCCACTTCTACTGGATCGGAGCCATTCCGGCGATGGCGTTTGTGGGCATCTTCATGATGCCGTTCTACTACGGCTCCAAGGCCCGCAGCGTGCCCGAATACCTCAAGCTCCGCTTCGACGAGAAGACCCGCGGGTTCAACGCCTTGACCTTCGCCGTGATGACGATCTTCTCCTCCGGGATTTCCATGCACATGGTGGCGAAGATCATCGGTCCGATCGTCCACGTCGATTACCACGTGGGGCTGGTGATTTCGGCGATCATCGTTCTGTTGTACATCTTCCTGGGCGGTCTGACGTCGGCCATCTACAACGAGGTGCTCCAGTTTTTCCTGATTGTATTGGGCTTCTTGCCGGTGGTTCTCTTGGGGCTGAACGATATTGGCGGGTGGCCGGGCCTGAGGGAAAAGCTGGACTTCCTCGCGATCGGCAAGGGGTACGAGGCGGGCACTTGGACGAGCACCTGGCAGCCTACGTGGTCGGCAGACGCCAACCCGATGGGCGTCGAATGGTTCGGCGTGGCGATGGGCCTTGGCTTTGTGCTCTCGTTCGCCTACTGGTGTACGGACTTTCTCGTGGTGCAGCGGGCCATGGCGGCAGAATCGATGTCGGCCGCCCGGCGTACGCCCTTGATCGCAGCGGTCCCGAAGATGTTCTTTCCGGCGCTGGTCATCCTGCCGGGGATGATCGCCATCGCGCTTCATGCCGGCCCCGGCTCGACCGGCTTCCTGCCCAGCGACGACGCCGGAAAACTCGACTACAACATGGCCATGCCGGCGATGATCGCCCGTTATCTCCCGCAAGGCTTGTTGGGCCTCGGGTTGACGGCCCTGCTGGCCTCGTTCATGTCCGGGATGGCCGGGAACGTGACCGCATTCAACACGGTCTGGACCTACGACATTTATCAGAGCTACATCGCGCCGGGCCGCAGCGACAAGCACTATCTCTGGATGGGCCGGATGGCCACGGTGTTTGGGATCGTCGTTAGCGCGGCGGCCGCGTATCTGGCCCGGTATTTCGACAATATCATGGACATGCTGCAACTGGTCTTCAGCTTCGTCAACGCCCCGCTGTTGGCCACGTTTCTGCTGGGCATGTTTTGGAAGCGGGCTACCGGGCACGGCGCCTTCTCCGGCCTCGCCTGCGGCACGCTGGCCGCCGCGATGCACCAGGGCCTGACCGGCCCCAAGGGGGCCTGGCTCGCCGAACTCCACACGTATAAGGGCGACATGGCCCAGAACTTCTGGACCGCCATTTTCGCCTGGAGCGTTTGCCTCGTCGTCACGATCGCGGTGTCGCTCCTGACGCGGCAGCAGAAATCGAACGACCAGTTGCGCGGGCTGGTCTATTCGCTTACGCCGCGAATCGCTGAAGACCGTCGCGTGCCCTGGTATGCCCGGCCGGCCGTTCTTGCCGTGGTTGTGTTGACAGGAAGCGTCATCCTCAACGTCCTCTTCTGGTAAGCGAAACGTCATGAGCCTCGACATCCGCATGCCCATCGGCTACTTCTTCACGTTGATCGGAATCGTCCTGGTGGTTTTCGGGCTCTTTTCGGGCCCGGAGATTTACGAGCGGCACTCCCTGGGGATCAACGTCAACCTCTGGTGGGGCTTGGTCCTCGTGGCGTTCGGGGCGTACATGCTGGGGATGGCCTATCGGGCCAGGCGAAATCCCGGGAAGCCGACGGAGAACTTGTGACAACGCGCCGAAGGAACAACCGTAGGGTGCGTGCGGCCTGCGTCTGGGGAAACGATCGCGTGGTTGCGAGAAACCACCCTATCGAAAGTTGACCGCGTGGTTGCGAGCAACCACCCTACGCCTGAAACCTGAATCATGGGAGATCGATTGATGTTCGCGCGCACGGCACTGCTTGGGTTGGCAGCGTGGATTCTCATCGGCACGTGGTCCGCAACGACTCCCGCCGCGGAGCCGGCCGCAGCGGGTCCGGGCAAGGCGGCGCCGGCTGGCGAAAAAGGGGACAGGCACCTCGGGGACTCGGAGCCAGTCCCCTTTTCCGCGGGCGTTCAGGCAGAGAAGACGGCTAAGGCCGAACTCCCCGGTCTGGAAGGCTGGGACCTGGGGGTCATCGGTCTGTATTTCCTCGCCGTGATGGCCGTGGCCTGGCTGGCCGCCAGGAAACAAAAGGACACGCCCGACGACTACTTCCTGGCCGGCCGCAACCTGGGCTGGTTCGTGATCGCCGCCTCGATCTTCTCCTCGAACATCGGCTCCGAGCACCTGGTGGGCCTGGCCGGCTCCGGCTGCACCGACGGCGTGGCCATGGCCCACTACGAGCTCCACGCCTGGTGCCTTCTGGTGTTGGCCTGGGTGATGATCCCGTTTTATGCCCGGTCGTTGATCTACACCATGCCGGAGTTCCTGGAAAAGCGGTTCACGCCCACGGCCCGCTGGGTCCTCTCGATCATCTCCCTGGTCGCCTACGTGCTCACCAAGCTCGCGGTCGGCATCTTTGCCGGCGGCGTGGTGTTCGGCGTCCTCCTGCCCGAGCTGAAATGGAAACTCAGCGAAAGCGTAGTCCTCGACGCCTTCTGGATCGGCTCCGTCATCGTGGTGCTGGCGACGGGCCTCTACACGGTGATCGGCGGCCTGCGGGCCGTGGCCTACACCGACACCCTCCAGACCGTCATCTTCATCATCGGCTCGGCGATGGTCACGGTCTTCGGGCTGATCGAGCTCGGCGGCTGGGACGTGCTGCGGGAGCAGTGCGGCTCCAAGATGTTCAACCTCTGGAGACCCCTCGTGCCCGCTGGGATGGAGGGCACCTGGGCCCCCGTCAAGACCGATACCCAGATGGCCTGGTACTTCGGGGCCGAGGGGCATTTCCCCTGGCTGGGAATGCTCTTCTGCGCCCCGATCGTGGGCCTTTGGTACTGGTGTACGGACCAGTACATCGTGCAGCGGGCCCTCGGCGCCCCGAACGAGACGGTCGCCCGCCGCGGGAGCATCTGTGCGGCCTTTATGAAGCTCCTGCCGGTGTTCGTTTTCATCATCCCGGGCATGATCTGTTTCGCCTTGGCGAAAACCGGGTATCATGGCCTCACTCAATTGGCGGCCGACGGCAAGCCCGTGCGCGACCAGTGCCAGGCGGCGTTCCCGTTGATGGTCAAGTACGTGCTGCCGGTGGGAGTCCGCGGGCTGGTGGTGGCGGGGCTCTTGTCGGCGCTGATGAGTTCGCTGGCCGGCGCGTTCAATGCGTGCTCGACGCTCTTCACGATGGACCTTTATCAGAAGTTCAGGCCGCGTGCATCCCAGAAGCAGTTGGTCTGGATCGGCCGGCTGGCCACGGGGGCGATGGTGCTCATCGCCCTGGCCTGGATCCCGGTCATCCGGGGGCAGCAGGGGCTCTACTTCTACCTTCAGGCCGTGCAGGGCTACCTGGCGCCGCCGATCTTCGTGGTCTTCTTCTTCGGCGTGTTCATGAAGCGGCTCAACGGCAAGGGATGCCTGGCGGCGCTGGCGGTCGGCTTCCTCCTCGGACTGTTCCGTCTCGCGGTGGATACGCCCGTGGCCTTGAAGCTGTCGGGATACGAGAACGGATACACCGAAGGCTCGCTGCTCTGGATCGTCAACAACATCTACTTCCAGTACTACAGCGTCTTCATCTTCCTGGTGAGCGTAGCCGTGATGATCGGCGTCAGCTACGCCACCGAGGCCCCTTCTCCGGAGAGAATCCGGGGGCTCACCTACGGCACGGTGACCGCGGAACAAAAGCGCAAGACGCGCGAGAGCTGGAGCTGGGGCGACGTGGCGGCCTCGGCGGGCGTCCTGGGGGCGATCCTCGCGGCGTATCTCTACTTCATGGGCTGAGGTCGAGCGACCCCGCGGTTTCCGCTCGCTTCCCTCTTGTCAACCGCCGTTCGGGGGGATGTGAAAGGGGGCTCCGCCCACGTTTTCAGCCAAAAGGCCCTTTGCCGTGGCCCGAGGCTGCCGGTCTGTGCAAAACTTGAAAAAGACGCGCTACGGCGGTGTCTTTGTTTGGGGCCCCGGCGGGACCGGTCGGATGGCCAGCATCAGTGCGGAAGCGGTGACCCGGCTTTGGGACGAAAAGAGCGCTGCGCTGGTGCTCTACGCCCAGCAGTGGTGCCACACGCCCGAAGACGTGGTGCAGGAGGCGTTCCTTCTCTTGGTGCGGCAGGTCGTGGCCCCGGAGAACCCGGTGGGATGGATTTACCGGGTGGTGCGGACGCGGGCGATCAATGCCTTGCGGTCGCACGGGAGGAAGTCCCGCCGCGAGGCCCGAGTGGCCCACAGGGGCGAACCCTGGTTTGAGGCCAGCGCCGGCGACCGCGTCGACGCGGCCGCTGCCACGGAGGCGTTAAGAGGGCTTCCGCCCGAGCAGCGCGAGGTGATCGTGGCCCGCTTGTGGGGCGCGTTGAGCTTCGAAGAGATCTCAGGGCTGACGGGCTCGTCGGTGAGCACGGTCTTCCGCTCGTACCACCGCGGGCTCGCGACCTTGCGAGAAAGGCTGGGTGAGGCATGTCCGGCAAAGAAGACGGAAGTGAAGACCTGAAGGCGTTTGAGCAGTCCCTGGCATCGCTGACGCCTCGGGGCAACCGGCTCGATCCGCGCTGGCGCAGCTTCCTGGCCAAGGCAGCCTCGTTGACCGCGGAGCTTGCGGCCGAAATGGGGATTCAGACGCCCGCGGACGTGCCGAGTGCGCCGGGTGCGAGTCGCCGGCAGTGGGCGTGGCCCGCGGCGTTTTCGGCGATGACGGCCGTTGCGGCCCTCCTGCTGGTGATGCTCGTCCTGCACCCCGGGGGACCGGGCGGCACGCACGCGCCGGGTGGCATGCCCTCGCAAAGCGTGGGCATGTCGGACCGCTCACATGGCGACGCACGCGACGCCATGCCACCCGCGTCGCGAAGCGCGGGCATGTCCGGCGACCCACATGGCGACGCCGGCGTCGCCACGGCACCCGGCGGGCGGTGGCGCCGGCACCGGCAAGCAGTGCTCTCCGCTTCGGATGTCCGGCTGGACGACGACTTGTTGGCAGCGGCGTCGGGCATCGTGGGACCCCTTGCGCCCGCACCCGGCGGGAGCATGGAGGCCCCCACGTCGCCTACCTGCCGGGAATTGTTGGATCAACTCTTGGACCAGCGGGAAACCGGCGGGCGGCGATCCCGTCCGTCGGTTCCCGAGTTTCCCAAGTCCTCGGGAGCTTAGCAATGAGAAGGCATTTTGGCGTGCTGTTGTTGACGGCGGTGGGGATGGCGGCAGTCCCCTGCTCGGGACAGGCTGCCGACGGAGAGAAGGACCCCACGATCAAGATCGTGCTCCACCCGGCGGCGGAGCCGCGCCCGGCACTGCGGTACCAACTCCTGCCGCCGCTGATAGACCGCAGGCCCGGGAACGCGGCCCTCCTCTACTGCAAGGTGCCGCACGAGCAAGCCCGGCTCTTCACGGATGAGGAATTCTGGAAGACGATCGAAAAGTGGCGGGAGATGCCTCTCGCAGAGCTGCGAAAGGCCCAGGGGCCCAAGTGGATCGCGGGCTCGGGGGGAATTCTTGAGTTCCTCGACCGCGGAGCCCGCTGCGAGTCGTGCGATTGGGACCAACCGATCCGCGAGCAGATGTTCTGGACGATCCTCCTGCCGGACATCCAGCAGAGCCGCAGCTCCGGAAGGATCCTGGCGACCCGGGCCCGGCTCCAAATCGCCGAGGGCAAGTACGACGACGCGGTGCGGACCTTTCAGACCGGGTACGCTTTGGGGAGGCACGTGGCCCAGTCGCCGTTCCTGGTGAGCGGGCTCGTGGGGACGGCGATCACCGGGCTGATGAACAAGCAGGTGGAGGAGTTCATCCAGCAGCCCGACGCCCCCAACCTGTACTGGGCGTTTGCATCGCTGCCGCGGCCGCTGATCGACATGCGGCCCGGGTTTGAAGCGGAGATGGCGAGCGTGTATCTCTCCTTCTCCGACCTTCGCGACCTGGACAAGAAGGAACTCGCTCCCGACCAGTGGCGCCGGCTATTGAACGAGACGACCGACAAGGTCTTCAGGCTTGCCGACGGTCGATTGCCGCCGGGGATGGACCGCCTCGCGGTGACGGCCCTTACCCTGAAAGGCTACCCGCTGGCGAAGCGGGCCCTGATCGAGCGGGGGCGTTCTGCCGCCGAGGTCGAGGCCATGCCGGTTCCCCAGATGGTGATGATCTACACGACGGACACCTACGACGAGCTGCGCGACGAGATGTTCAAGTGGCTCTATCTGCCCTACATCGAGGGTCAGAAGGGGCTCGATGATTCGCAACGGCAGCTCATGACGGCGGGCAAACGCGAGATCATCCCGATAGCGTCCATCCTGCTCCCGGCGGTCCAAGCCGCCAAGAGCGCCGAGGCCCGGGCCCAGCGGGACATGGCAGCCTTGCAGGTGCTGGAGGCGATCCGGCTTTACGGGGCGAAGCACGCCCGGCTCCCGGAGAGCCTGAAGGACATCACGGACGTGCCGGTTCCGCTCGACCCGATGCGCGGCGAGCCGTTCATCTACCACCGCGATGACCCCTCCGACGCAAGCACGGCCATCCTGGAAGCGCCGCTCCCGTCGTACTCCCGGCTCCGTTACCAGATTCGATTTGTCGCCAAAGGGAAATAGCCATGAGAATCTCGATATTGATGGTCTCGATCGTCTCGGTCTTCGCTCCCGCGGTTTCCGCCCAAGAGAAGTTCGACCCGGCGGCCCGCGCCAAAGTGATCGCGCCGTTCCTCGACGAGCAGGCGATGGCCGTGGTCCACGTCGATCTGCGGCGCGTGGCGGTCGGGCCGCTGGTGGAGCAGATTGCCCAACTCAGTCCACTCGATAAGAAGCAGATTGCCGAGGGCAAAGCTGGAATCGGCAAGGCCCTCGATTCGTTCCTGCGTGCCGGCGGCAAAGACGTGTACGTGCTCTGGACCATGCCCCAGGGCCGGCCGGACGACTTCGTGTTTGCGGTGGTGCCGCTGGAGCCCGGGGCCGACGCGAAGGCCCTCGTCGCGGGAGTCCCCGAATTCCGCTGGCCCGGCAAGCGCGTGGGGAATTGCCTCCTGCTGGCGGAGCACAAGGAGTTCCTCGACCGGATCTCAGAGACCACGCCGGACGCTCGCGAAGAGCTGGCAGCCGCCTTCGAGGCCGCGGGCGACACGGCGGCCCAACTGCTCTTCATCCCCCCGCGACACTGGCGGCGGGTCGTGGAAGAGACCCTGCCGGAGCTGCCCAAGGAAGCGGGCGGCGGATCGAGCAAGGTGATCACGCAGGGTGTGCTCTGGGCTGCCGCAGGGATCGACCTGCCCCCGCAGACCACCCTGCGGCTGGTCGTCAAGTCGCAGGATGCCCGGGCGGCCGAAGCCCTCCGCGCCAAGCTGGTCGAGCTGATGCGACTGGCCGGCAAGATCGAGGAAGTTCGCAAACATGTGCCCAAGTACGACGAAGTGGCCGCGATCCTGACGCCGACGGCCGAAGGCGACCGGCTCACGCTGACGTTGGACGAAAAAAACGGCGGCATCGCCAAGGCGATTTCCGTGCTGACGCCGCCGGTGGAAATCGCCAGGTCCCGAGCGTTCCAAAGCCGGTCGACCAATAACCTGAAGCAGATCGCCATCGCCATGCACAACTACTACGACACCTACAAGTGCCTTCCTCCCCCCGCCAGCCGGAGCAAGGACGGCAAGCCGCTCCTCAGTTGGCGGGTCCACATCTTGCCGTTTGTCGAGCAATTCGAGCTTTACAAGCAGTTCCATCTCGACGAGCCCTGGGACAGCGCCCACAACCTCGCCCTGGTCGACAAAATGCCGGCGGCCTACCGCCTTCCCGTCTCGAAGAACAGGGAGAAGGGACGAACGAACTACCTGCTGCCGGTGGGGAACGGGGCGGCGTTCTCCGCCGATAAGCCCACCGTCTTCCCCGACATCAAGGACGGGACCAGCAACACGATCATGGTCGTGGAGGTGGACGACGAGCATGCGGTCATCTGGACCAAGCCGGACGACTGGCCATTTGACCCCAAGGACCCGGGCAAGGGCCTGGGGCGATTCTTTGACGACGGCTTCAATGCGGCGTTCTGCGACGGGAGCGTACGCTACATCGTGCATACTATCGCCCCAGACGTGCTCCGTGCGATTTTCACCCGCGACGGCCGCGAAGCGATCCCGGTGCCGTATTGAGCCGGCGGCCGGCGAGATCAACTCCCGCGCCGAACGGCGTTGCCGGGTAACGTGGCCACGGTGGTCGTGGCCATGGTTGCGCCTTCAGTCGCTCCGTGGGACCAGCGTCTCGCCGGTCCCGTTTCGCGCGCTGCAGTCCGCGGACGGGCGAGACGCCTTAGTTTTACCCACGTCCGCCGCGATAGGTTTTACAGAACGGCGAGCTGTTGAGCTACTCGACGAATTGAGCCGGCTTGGGTTT
>CAYGZA010000028.1:0-32428 GCA_964354135.1 uncultured Planctomycetaceae bacterium | reverse complement strand
GTTCTGTAAAATCTATCGCGGCGGACGTGGGTAAAACTAAGGCGTCTCGCCGGTCTCGCGTAACGTCGTTTAGGGTTTCTGTTGCCGAGCGATGCGGTCGGTGCAGTACAATCCCAAGCGGCCCAGCAGGCGATAGTAGATCATCATGCCCGTCACCAGCGGCACCGGGAGCACAGCAAGCGCGAAAAGCCCGGCAATGCGCAGTAAGCCAGTGACTGCCACGAGCAACGCGACCAGAAGAGGCCCTGAGAGGAGATAAAACGCCACCCAGCCGCGCCACGCCGTGAACAGGCTCCCCCACACCATCCCGGAGAACGGATTCCAGGGCGAGCCGGTCTCGAGCATCGCCAGAACGAGGACCGGATACGTCAGGAACTCGGCAATCAGCACGCCTGCACCCTGCGGCAGGCCGGTCAGAACGAGCCCCCTGTCGGCCGCCAGGCCCAACACGGCGCTGCACAGCAGGCCGCTGACCAGGTAGAGACCGTCGAAGAACCGGTCCAACCACTCGTCTTGATGCCAGTCGTCGATGGCATCCTGGCCGCCGGCGGTGTCGACAACGATGGTCAGGCAGGCGATCGACGCCCAGGCAAACCACACGAAACCGATTCCCCCCGTGAGCCCGCCAAGGATTACCGCCAGGATCATGGCGACTCCGCCCGCGAGAGCAAACCACGCCGCAGCCCCGGCAAAGAAACCGAACACGGTGCCCCCCATCGTCAGTCCCAGCCACCGGGGCCACGAAGTGCGATAGAAAGGGAAACTGAAGACCCCCTTCACAAACGGCCACGGGGGCAAGGGCACCGCTTGTCGTCTTGGCAGGAGGCTCTCCCGCGTGTCGCCTCCTTCGTCCTCCGAGAGCGGCTGCAAGGGTCGGTCGCCAACCACGGGGGCGAATCCGCGGACGAGGACCGGCGGGGTCTCCACCGGCCCGCCCGCCATCCGGTACGGCTCAACCCCTTCCTCCAAACCCGCCTCAGCGATCTCGGGCGGCGGCTCGGGCACCGCAAACGTCGCGAGGCAGTCGGGGCAGCGGACCTCGCGGCCGGCTTCATTCCGCCCCGCCTGCATCCGCGTGCGGCACACCGGGCATGAGAAGGCGAACTGCCGTTGGTGGGCCGGCGAGCCCGGCGCCGGCTGATCCATGCCCGTCAACGCGTACTCCCCCGCCTGCGTCACGTCCGGGCGGTCCGGCTCGGAGACCTCGGCGGGCGGCGGCACTCGGCTTCTCGTCGAGCAATCGGGGCACACCAGCTCTCGGCCGACCTGGTCTTCGGTGGCCAACATCCGGGTGCGGCAGACGCCGCAGATCACCGGGATGTACTTCCCGTGCGCCGCCTTGTCCGTCGCCGGCGGCTGATCGAGCCCCTCGTGGACGTTGTAGATCTCGACGTTTGCCGCTTGCGCGGGCCTTAGGACGAGAGGTTTCTCAGGCGGCGCAGGACGAACGACCGTCCCCGTGCCGCAGTCCGGACAGACGATCTTCTGTCCCACCTGCTGCGGCGTGGCGTACATTCGCGTGCGGCAAAGGCCGCAGATTACCGGGACGTAAGAACGCGACTCGGCCTCCGCATCCACCGGGGCATCGGGCGGCCGCAGGAGATACTGCTCCGGCTCGGACAGGTCGCGGCTTTCTTGCGGGACGGTTTGGTGCGACAGGCACCAGGGGCATCGCATCGGGCTGCCGGCCTGGCTGCGGCGGGCTTCGAGGGGCTGCGTGCAGTTGCCGCAGTTGAACCGAATTCGGCTTCGCGTCTTGGCCACGAAGGCAGCCTCTCGCTCTTTCCACCTCGAGCAGACCCGGCGGCGGCGGCTGTTGCTACACGGTCAACCACAAAGGCACGAAGAACACAAAGTTGCCTTCTTCGTGTTCTTTGTGCCTTTGTGGTAAGAAATCTCCGCCAGCCGCACAGCCGAGGGCAACTTTGCCACCCCGGCGGCTTAGTGTTCCATGGCCTGGCGGTAGCGGTTCCAGATCGCCGAGCCCATCTCAGGCAAGTCGTTGCAGACCCGCTTCACCAATCCCGCCAGGGCAGTCCAATCGGCTGCCTCGAAGCGGAAGGTCAAGACCTGCTCGGTCACCGAGCCGCGGACCAACGCCCAGCCGTCGGGAAAAGTGATTCGCACGCCATCGACGTCGCTTTGCGGACAGCCGGCCCACTGCCGGCGGACGCGTTGGATCACGACCTGACGCTGCCGGGCGCCTGCCGGCACGCGAAGGTCGGGCGTCATGAAGACCTGAGGGCACGCCCGGCGCAGCTCGGCGAGGCTCCCGACCCGCGAGCGGGCCAGGCAGGCGATCATCCAGCAGGCGGCGAACAGGCCGTCGTCTCCGCCGGCCAGATCGCGGAAGAAGTAGTGGCCGCTGACCTCCGCCCCGAACCGGGCCCCCGTCCGCAGCATCCGATTGCGGATAAACGCATGGCCGCTCCGCTCCACGAGCGGCTCGGCCCCGAGCTGCCGGGCGGTTTCCGGGACGCGGTCGGAGAACTTCACATCGTAGACGAACCGCTGCCCGGGCAAGTCGGGGGCAAGACTCTGCAAGAAGACCCAGGTGGTCTCCTCGGCCGAAAGGTGCGTCCCTTCGTCGTCCACAAAGGCGACGCGATCGCCGTCGCCGTCGAAGGCAATCCCCAGGCAGGCCCGCCGTTGGTAGACCTCTTTGCCCAGCTCCTCCAGACGCTCCGGCTGGGCGCAATCCGGACTGTGGCCGTCGAACGAGCCGTTGGGCGTGTCGTGGACTGCCGAAAAAAGCGTGCGCGGAAAGACCGCCTGCAAATAGCGCCGCGCCCGGCAGGCCCAGGCCCCGTGCATCGTGTCGAGGACGACCGGCCGGGCCAGCGGCGGCGTGTCGACCCAGATCATCTGGAGCCATGACACGTAGTCGTAGCTGATGTCCAGGGTCCGCCGGGAGCCCTTGGGGCGCCGGCCGGCCTTCCGTCCCGGCACGTCGGTCCCGCGCTTCAGGGCGCGGACCTCCTTCTGCAAGGGCGGCCGGTCGCCGATCATCCATTTCAGGCCGTTCACGTCGGCCGGATTGTGGGAGGCGGTGACGATCGCGCAGCCCGCCGCCGCAAGCCGCTGCTTGGCGTAGTAGATCATCGGAGTCGGCAGGGTCCCGAGATCCACGAGGTCGACCCCGGCGTCGCACAGCCCGTCCACGAGTGCGGCCAGGAACGGCGGCGTGGAAGATCGCACGTCCCCGCCGACGACGAACTTGGCCATCGGCTCCACTTGCCGGCCCAGCGTCCGGCCCCAAGCGCGGTACAACTCGGGCGTCAACTCCCTCGCGGCACAGCCGCGGATGTCGCACGGCTTATAAATGCTCACAGATACCCTCGCCTCCGCAGTTCCTCATAGAACCGGCCGCAAAGGCGGTGGTACGCCTGGACACGGCCGGGATCCGATGTGAACGTCCTTCCGAGGCAGACCTTGGCCTCGATCAGCCAATCGAACCCCTCTTACTATCGTACCGAGCCCGGCCAGGAGGGCGCCGCCGAAAGCGGACTCTGGACAACCGGGCCGGCGTGCCGTCGGCCGCGTGGCGTCGGCCCGGCATGGCACCCGGGGTCCGTTCTGACTCCCCTCTCAAATACTAGGTCGGCACCCCTTGTTTCTGCCAGCAAAAGGATCCGGCACCTCGTATCCGAGCCGCTCGGCGAAAGCCATGCCATGAAGGCAGGCCCCTTCGTGCCGAGGTTTGTGCCGAGGTAGACGCCGACAAACACGTTTCGCTCACGTTGCATCACTTGGCATGCTTTGTTTGGAGCGGCTCGGGCCGCGATTTGACACTATTCTTCCGCCGGAACCGCCGGGCCCTTCGCTTCGGCAGCCGGGGGCCCCTTGGAAGGCATCGGTTGACCACCGCTTTCCATAAACCGGCGGTACTGGACATCCAGGTCTTTGAGAGACTTGCCCGCCAGTTGCCCCAGGAGGGTGGGGGTGTCGCGGCCGGAATACACCGCGTCGAGGTAGGCCACCAAGGCATCGCGGTAGATCCCGCCCTCGTAGTGAATCAAGAAGTGGGTCAGCCCGGCTGCCTGGCTGTACAGGGTGGCGATCCGCGGATCGTCTTGGAGCTTCTGAAGGCTCAAGCGATTGAACTCGGCCAGCGGCACGTAGAAGTTGTCGCGGAGCAAGCGGACCCGCGCAGCCTCCATCCGCAGGTCCTCGAAGCCGCCCAGCACGTTGAAGCCGTCTTCCTGGTGCAGCGACTCCATGTACATGGCAATCCCCTCCACGATCCAGAAACTGCCGCGGGCGCCGACGTCGGGAACTACCGGCCGGGCCTCGTGGAAGAGCTGATGGGCGGCCTCGTGGTAGAGCGTCCGCTCGTTGTGGGCGTCCCCTGCGAAGAAGTAGGCCCGGTGGCTGCTCTCGACGTAGATGCCCGTGGAGATCTCGATGTTGGGAAAGGCGGGCTTGAGCTTGCGGTTGTAATCGTCGCGGTCGCGGAAATAGACGATGCCCAGCCGCGGCATCTGGTTCCGGCGGCCGCGGTTCCGGCCGTCGAACAGCTCGACGAGCTGGGCCTCGCTGGCGAAGTAGCGGACGAAGAGTTGCTTCCAGACGCGATAGAGCCGCTCGAGTTTCACGCCCAGGGCCACGCCGGCCTCGAGGCTGTGGTTGGTGCGGATCAGGTAGTGCTCGGTCTCGATCTCCCAGCCGTTTTCGATCTCGCGGCGCCGCTGGGCATCTTCCTCGGCGCTGACCCAGGCGATGCCGGCGGGCCGCTGCCCCTCCTCGTAGCGCTTCACGTGGTTCTTGAGAATCCAGCCGAACCGGTCGTCCCAGACGCGGCCGGAGCGGAGCTGTTCGATCTCGTAGAGGGTGTACCAGCCGCCGCGGAATTTCTGGAAGCCCAAGAGCCGGCGGATCGGCTCGTGATCGGGGTTTTCGCGGATGGCGGCCAGCACCAGGTCGAAGGCCAGAGACGCCCGGCCGGCGCGGACCGCCCGCCGCGCCAGCGCGTCCAGCACCGTGGCCTGCTGCTTGCGCAGTTGAAAGAAGCGATTGTCCCACTCCACCACGTCCGGCGGCGCATCGGCCGGCAGCTCCGGACGCCCGATCGCCTGCGGCAAGTCGGCGACGTAGACCTTGTTCGGATCGCGGACGCCCAGCCAGTGCCGGGTCTTCCGGGCCTGATCGGCCAGCCCGCGCCCGTCGCACCAGGCGGCCAGCTCCTCTAGCTGGGCGGCGTACTTTGCCCTCAGCTCACCGGCCGTGCGGAAGAGGTCCTCGGCCCGAGCAGGGGCCAACCCCGCCAAGATCGCCCACAAGCAGAGGAAGGCGACGGCACGCGTGCGGACCCTCGCCGATAACCCACCTGTGGCGGAAATGGACCTGGTCTTCGTCGCCATTCGTCGCGTCGTCCGGATTGGTGCGCAGGGACCTTCTCTATTCTAGCACGGGTGCGAGAAGGGGCCACCTCGTTGTGACGGGGCACGTTGACAAGGCATCCGCCGGAACGAGAATAGCGGTCGGGTCAACCAGGGTCGATTAGGGTGAATCCGCGGCCCACGTTGGGTGGCATGCCGTCACGCGGCGCAGCCGCGGGTCGGCATGGGGCCTCAGGGAACATGCTCACCCGACGCGAAGCGCGTCGTGAGAGCATGCCACCCTGAGTTCCCTTGCGGTTCCACTTAGCGTAGATTTAGGCGAATCCGCGGCCCAAGGCTCCCACGTTCCGAGCACACTCCGAGGGAACAGCATGAACCGACCACTCACTCGACGCCAGTTCATTACGACAGCCGCCGCTGCAACGCTCGCCTTCAATCGGTGCCGGATCGCCGCAGCCGCCGAGCCGGCCGCCAAGCCGAACGCCCCCGAACACACGCTGACGGTCGTCTCCGGCAGCCCGCGGGATCGCGGGCGAGAGTACGGCCGGGCATTCCATCGTCCCATCCACGAGTTCCTGGAGCGGGAAATCGTGGCCCCCTTCGCCAAAGAGTCGGGGCCGCGGGAAGCCGCGCTCCGCTATGCCGGGGCCTGTGCCCACGAGGTCCGCCGCTACTCGCCGGAGATCATGGAGGAGTTAGAAGGGATGGCCGAGGCGACCGGAATGCGTTTGGAGGAAGTGGTCCTCATCACGCTCCACGAGGAGTTGTACCACCGCGGCGCGCTGCCGCCGCTCGGGCATTGCACCGCGGTGGCCTGCGGTCCGCCCGATACCGACGACGGCAGCGCCTACGTTGCCCAGACCTGGGACTGGATGTTGAGCGTCTTCGGGCTCTCGTCGCTGGTGCTCTGGAAGCGCGCCGGCGGCCCGAGCCTCTTGGGCTACGCCTATCCCGGCCTGTGGGCGGGGGCCGGGCTGAACTCCGCCGGGATCGCACTCTGCTGGACGAGCGCCGCACTGGGCGAGAAGTTCGACGGCGACGGCCCTCGGGTCGGCATTCCCGCTTACCTGCTCATAGCCCAAATGCTCTATCAGGAAACGCTCGACGCCGCGGTGGCCGAGGCCCGCCGCGCGCCGCGGGCAGGGTGGTTCACCTTCGTCTTGGCGGATGGTCAAGGGCGGTTGGCCAGCGTCGAGGGGTCGCCCAAGCAGCTTGCCGTGGAGATCTCCCGCGGCCATCTTGCCCGCGTCTCTTACGGCACGCGGCAAATGACCCAAGCGCCCCCCGACAAGCCGGTGCCGCTCCATCCCCGCTGCCGGCAGATGTACGGACTGCTTCAAACGCACAAGGGAAAGCTCAATCGCGGCAAGCTCCAGGAGCTGCTTTCCTCGCCGGGCATCACCAACGACGGCACGATCGACCAGATGGTCTTCAACACCACGACGCGGGAAGCGTATCTTAGCCGTGGCCCCCGCGGCACCGGCCGCTGGAAGCGGTTCGCACTCTGACGGGCAGTTCTTCTGGTGCCGCCCTTTCGGCTGCACGGTTCATGCAGGCGGGACGCCTGCACCACAATGACGCCTGCACTACAATGGCCGCCCGCAGGACTTGCCCCCGCCTTCGCCGGGCAAGCGCTTGCCGGAATGGGAGGCCCTGGCTATGCTTGCCGTGGGCAATGCGGGGATCGAATACGCCCCTACGCTTTCAAGGAACGACACCATGCCGTCACGCTGGACCGCGATTGCGATCGTGCTCTTGTCTGCGATCGCACTTCGCGCCGCAGACCCGGGCAATCGTCTGAGCTATCTCGATGAGGTTTGCGACCCCTACTACGTCGGCCGCGACGCTGCAAAGCTCGTAACGCCTCAATGGGTCGGCGAGGAAGGCGTGGAGACGGCGATCGTCCTGGCGATCGACGATCTGGGCGATCCGGCGGTCTACGAGTCGTACTTACGGCCCGTGTTCGAGCGGCTCAAGAAGATCGACGGCCGGGCCCCGGTGAGCATCATGACCTCCCGCGTCGACCCGAACGATCCGCGGTTGCAGGTGTTCTTGAGAGAAGGGGTGAGCCTGGAGACTCATACCTACGATCATCCGTGCCCGTGCCTCCAGAAGAACGACCTGGCCGCCGCGAAAGCCACCTTCGACCGCGCGGTGGACCTCGTGGGAACGATCCCCAACAACCGGCCGGTCGCCTTTCGGATGCCCTGCTGCGACTCGATGAACTCGATGAGCCCGCGGTTCTTCACGGAGATCTTCACCAAGACGACGCCCCGGGGGAACTTCATCGGGATGGACTCCTCGGTGTTCATGGCGTTCACGGCCGACGATCCCTTGCTGCCGCGGCAACTCGTGGCGGACGAAGAAGGCCGGCCGCGGTTCGGCAAGTACGTGCCGGCCGATCTGGAGTATACCAATTACGTGGAGGACTATCCGTATCCGTACGTCATCGGCCACTCGTGCTGGGAAATGCCCTCGGCATTCCCCGACGACTGGCTGGGCCAGAAGGTCAACAAGCCGCTGGCCCCGGCGACCGTCCGCGACATGAAGGCGGCCGTCGACGCCACCGCGCTCAAGCAAGGGGTATTCACCCTGACGTTCCACCCGCACACCCACAACTGGATCCGCAACACCCAGGTGGTGGATCTCGTCGACCATGCCCAGGCGAAGCACGGCAAGAAAGTGAAGTTCTTCAGCCTCCGCGAAGTCTACGAGCGGCTGACCACCAGCGTGCTCGGCGGTGTGCCGCTCCGCGCGGCCAACGGCCAGGACAACGGCGTGCGCGCGCTGGACCTCAATGCCGACGGCTACATGGACGTCGTCATCGGGAACGAGAAGACCCGCCAGACCCGCGTCTGGTCGCCGGAGAAGAAACAGTGGCTCACCGCGGATTTTCCCGTGGAGATTGTCACCGTCGATCGGCAGGGCAACCGCCACGACGCGGGCGTACACTTCGGGGTCCTCGAGAAAAACGGGTACGCGAGCATCGTGGTCCGCAATGAGAAAGTCGCCGGGCTGTGGCATTTCGACGGCAATCGGTGGGTTGCCGATCCCCAGGGGCTCGCCGGTCTGGAGGCTGGCGGTCCGATCACCACCTGTGCCGCGGGACGGGACCGCGGCGTGAGGCTCCGCGATCTCGACCGGGACGGAATTTGCGAGCTGATCGTCGGCCACCAGAGCCAGCAGGCGGTCTTTCGCCGGCTGCCCGACCGGCACGCATGGGAGAAGCTTCCTTTCACCTTGCCGGGCGGAACGACCATGGTCGATGTCCAGGGGCGCGATGCCGGCTGCCGGCTCGTGGACGTCGACGAGGACGGCCATCTCGACGTCGTCTTCTCCAACCCGCAGCACTGCTCGCTGCACATCTTTATCTCGATGAAGGAGGGCTGGTCGCGGCGGATCCCGAACGGCAACCGCGGCCAGCCCGCGGAAATCCCGCCGATCGTTCGGGCCGACGGGACCAATAACGGCGTCTGGTTCAAGAACCGGCGCGTGTGGGAACAGAACGAAGACACGGGCAGAGACGTTGTGGTCGGCGGCAGGAAGATGAGAATCCCGACGAACAGCCGCTCGTACGAGTCGATCCTGGGGGGCAACGTCCGGCCGCGTTGACCACGGCCGGCGTGAAGGCCCGAGGGCGAGGGTGGTATGAACGTTCTCGGCTCACCGATCCGCGCGGCGGTTCTCTATGTTGCCCTGGACGTTCTCTGCGTGGGCATGGGGATGGGCGTGCCCATTTTCTGTATCGCGTTGGGGTTTCCCACCGGCTGGGTATTGGCCGGGATGGTGGCCCGCCGCGCGACGTCGTTTCGCAAGATCCTGCGGAGCGTCCTCAAGTACGCGATTCTCACGGTGATTCCCACATTCTTGATGATGTTGGCGATCTGGGGTCCACCCTTCTTCATGCTCTTCGACCCGGCAGCCGACATCGCAAACTTCGGCATTCCGATGTGGCTTTTCGAGCCCAAGGCCAGCTTCATCGGCTGGCACGTGCTGATGATCGTGGTCTCGCCATTCCTTCAACTCTTGACCACCATCTTCGCGGCATACCTGGCCCTGTGCCGGATCACCGCGAGCGGCCCAGGCGGCTCGGAAGACGGCGGGACAAGGGGATCGTGCGGACCTGCGGGCGATGCCGGGTGGCGCAGGAACGGATAAGCCGCGCGAGAAGGACTTCCGGAAGTCTGTTCCGGCGGGCTAGGCGAGTGCGACACGCCGCGTCCGCGAGTATAATGGCTCCTTGCCAGGATAGCGTTTTCCGCGGGATTCATCCACAGGAGATTCGTCATGACAGACAAGCTTCGTCGAGCGTTTCTCAAATCGTCGGCCGTTGCGGCGGGGGCGACGGCATTTGCGGCGCCGGCCATCGCCCGGGCGGCGGCCGGGGCCAACGACAAGATCCGCGTGGGCCTGGTCGGCCTGGGGGGGCGGATGTCGTCCCACGTCGCCTCGCTGGCCCAGATGACCAAGGACGTGGAGATCGTCGCCCTATGCGACTGCGACGAGAGCTTGCTGGGCAACGCCGCGGCACGCTACCCGCAATTGGCCGGCAAGAAGCTCGTGACGTACACGGAGCAGAAGAAACTCTTCGACGACAAGTCGGTCGATGCGGTGAGCTTCGCCACGCAGGACCACTGGCACGCCCTGCAAACCATTTGGGCCTGCCAGGCGGGCAAGGACGTGTACGTCGAGAAGCCGTGCGCCCACACGCTCTGGGAGGGCCGCAAGATGGTCGAGGCCGCCCGAAAGTACAACCGCATGGTGCAGCTCGGCACCCAGTGCCGCTCCAGCCCGAACATCCGCGAGGGCATCCGGAAGCTCAAGGAGGGGATCATCGGCGACGTGTACATGGCCCGCGGCATGTCGTACAAGCTCCGCGGTCACCTGGGCAAGGAGCGCCCGAGGGAAGTGCCCAAGGGTTTGGATTGGGACAAGTGGGTCGGCCCGTCGAAGATGGTCCCCTACAGCAGCTTCCACCACCGCCGCTGGTACTGGTGCTCGAACTTCGCCAGCGGCGACATCGCCAACCAGACGGTCCACAACATGGACATCATCCGCTGGGGCCTGGGGTTAAACACCCATCCGACCAGGATCCAGTCGATGGGAGGGCGTTACCTGCCCGCCACCGACGACGACGCGGATACGCCCAACACGCAGACCCTTTCGGCCCAGTGGCAGGGCCGCGACCTCTTGGTCCAGTTCGAGATCCGCCACTGGTTCACGCCCACGGAGGCCGGCATGGGCGACCAGTATCCCTTCGTCGATCATGGGAGCGTCGTGGGCGTGATCTTCTTCGGCGCCAAGGGCTACATGATCTTTCCGGACTACAGCAGTTACCGGGTCTTCTTGGGGCCGAAGCGGGAGCCGGGGCCGTTTGCCCACGCGCCCGGCGAGCCGATGATGGACTTGGAGCACTTCCAAAACTGGATCGCTGCGGTGCGGAGCCGCAAGTCCGGCGACCTGAACGCGGACATCGAGGAAGGGCACCTCTCGACGGCGGTGAGCCACCTGGCCAAGATCGCCTGCCACTTGGGCCGCACGCTGAGCTTCGATCCGAAGGCGGAACGCTTCGTCAGCGACCCGGAGGCCGACAAGCTCCTGACCAAAGAGTACCGGCCGCCGTACGTGGTGCCGGAGGCGATGTGAGGGCCAATGGCCAAGGCTAAAGTTTCAATGGTCAAGGTTCAGGGGGAAAGGAGGGCGCAGCAGCAAGCGTCTTGCGCCTCGAACCCTTGGTCATTGAACCTTGGTCATTGGGCCTTGGTCATTGGGCCTTGGTCATTGGCCATTTCCGCTCACGCCCGCTCGACCACCAGTTCGCACTGCGGCAGGGCGTTCAGGAAGAGCTTACCGTAGGACTTGCTTCGCACGCGAGGGTCGAGAATGACCACGATCCCCGTGTCGCTCTTAGAGCGGATCAGCCGTCCAAAACCCTGTTTGAGCTTGAGGACCGCCCCGGGCAACTGGTAATCGCGGAACGGGCTGCCGCCGGAAGCGCGGATGGCCTCGATCCGCGCCTCGACCAGCGGATGGTCGGGGACGGCGAAGGGGAGCCGGGTGATGATCACGTTTTGCAGGGCGTCGCCCGGCACGTCCACTTCTTGCCAGAAACTGTCCGTGCCGAAGAGCACGGATCGGGGATTCGCCTTGAAGCGGTCGAGCATCTGGGTGCGAGGCAGACCGTCGGCCTGGCTGAACAGGGCCAGGTCCTGCTCCGCCAGCCAGCCGGTGAGCGCCGCTGCGACCCGCTTCATCATGCCGTAGCTCGTGAAAAGCACAAACGCCCGGCCGTCGGTCCTTTGGACGTAGCGGCGGACCATTTGGGCCACCTGCTCCTCGTACCGCGACTCGTCCGCCCCGGGATCGGGCATTCCGTCCAGGAGGATCAACCGGGCTTGCCGCCGGTAGTCGAACGGGCTTCCCAGGCAGAGCGACTGTGCCTGCGTGAGCCCGATCCGCGATTTGAAGAACTCGAACGACCCGCCCCCCGTGGCCAGCGTGGCGCTGGTCATGACGACCGTGGGGACCGCGCCGAAAAGGTGCTCGCGCAAGAGCGGGCCGACGTTGACGGGGGCCGCGGCCAGCACGATCCGCCGCCGGGTGCGGCTCCATTGGGACTCGACCCAGTAGACGGTGTCGGGGATCGCTTGAGCGCACCACTGCTCAACCTCCTCGCCCAGCCCCGTGAGCTTGGCGGCCGCAGCGACGAAGTCCTGCCGCTCGGCCGGCTCGTCGAGCTTTCCGCCGTGGCGGCGCACGGTCGCGGCAAGGTTCGCGAGCCCTTCGCTGAGCGCGTTGCGCACGGCGCGAGGCTCGCGGACCCGGCCGTTGCCGGGGTGCGTTTCGAGCCAGTGGTGGACGTCGGCGAAGAAATCGTCGGCCCGCTCGCGGCAGCCCATCACCTGCTGCTGGGCGTCGCCCATCCCGTGATGGACCAGCAGGCCGCGGTTCGTGCGGTCGTTGTAGAGCTTGTTGAGCAGGTACTCGACCTGCCCGCTGGTGACCCCGAGCCCGAGGTGCTCGCCGGCGACGGCCTCCATCGTGTGGGCCTCGTCGAAAACGAGCACGTTGTACTCGGGCAGGATTCCGGCGCCGTCGCGGCGCAGGGCCAGGTCGGTGAACAAGAGGGCGTGGTTGACGATCAGGATCTGGGCGTTGCCGACGCGGCGGCGGGCGCGGTAATAGAAGCAGTCCTTGTAGGTGGAGCACGCTCGGCCCATGCAATTCCCGTGGTCGCTGGCCACTTCGTCCCAGACGTGGCCCAGGGGGCGGAAGTCGAGATCGGAAAGCGAGCCGTCGTGGGTGGTGCGGGACCAGGCCTCGAGCCGGCGGAGGTGGTCGAACTCTTCCTCGCGGGAGAAGAGGCTGCCGGCCCGGTGCACGGCGTTCTTCAACCGCCGCAAACTGAGGTAATTCCCCCGACCCTTGACCAGGACGGCCGTGAATTCCACGGGCGTCACGCTTCTGAGGAACGGGATGTCCTTTCCGAGGAGCTGTTCCTGGAGGCTGATGGTGTGCGTGGAGATCACGACGCGGCGGCCGGGGCCGTCCGGCTTGCCCGTGTCTTTCTTCTCGCCCACCGACGCCAGAATCGCCGGCACCAGGTAGGCGAAGCTCTTGCCGACGCCCGTGCCCGCTTCCACGATCAGGTGGCGGCGCGCGGCGATCGCCTCGGCCACCGCTTCGGCCATCGCCAGTTGCTGGGGGCGATGCTCGTAGTTCTCCAAGCGGGCGGCGACGCGGCCCTTCGGTCCGAGGATTTCGGCAGAGGAGAGCATTGAAATGGATAGTTCCAGGGGTCGGGGCGCGGCCGCATGATGGCGCGGCGGACCACCGTCAAACTGGGAATCTACAGGTCCAACTGCTCGCCGTAGCTCATCTGCCTTTCTGTTTGCGGGGCCTGGCCCTTTTCAACGCCTGGTCGATCTTCTCGATCGTTGGCACGGATGGAATCTGCTTTCCGGCTTCGATGCGGCAGAGCGTTTCCACGCGAATGCCGGCCAACTCGGCCAGCCTGCGCTGAGTCAGTCCAGCCTCAACACGATCGCGAATAACACTCCGGGCAATGCTGGCACAGGCATACTCAACGGCGGGATAGTCGCCTTGGGCGTCCGCCTTAGGCAACGGCGGCAACTCCGCCGCCTTGGACAAGGTGACGAGGCGCTCGTATTCCTCGCGTGGCACGACCACGTAGGCTTTTCCTTCCAGACGAACCGTTTGCATCTCCTCACTCCTCGTAAAACTTGCCTCGGTGTCCGATCTTCTCCACCCGCAACCTGTGTCCTTCGACCCGAAACTGCAGGCGGTAGTCTCCGGTCCGGATACGGTAACTGCCGGCCAGCTTGCCTCGCAGAGGCTTCGCGCCGCTTACCTCCGGCCAATGCTCCAGTCGTCGAAACAAAGCAACCACCCGCGTCTGGATTGGGCGAGGGAGGTCCTCAAAGTCGGCTGCCGCACTCGCCGTCACGCTGACTGTGACCATTGTCGTATTCTAGGGGAATTGATGCGTATGTCAAGTATACCATGTCCATTGATATCCGCCTGGCAGTATGAAAGTCTGAATCCCGAACCTTTTCTCCTTACCGCGCGCTTGCGGGACTTTTACTTAGCGGCCGTCCAACAATAACTCCCCTCTCCCGTCCGCGGGAGAGGGGCCGGGGGTGAGGGCGCGCCGAAACCACTACCCGCGGGAACTCGGCGGCGGCGGGAGGTTCGACGGCGGCGGGAGGTTCAATTGCCCGCTTCCCGGCAGCCGGGCATCCAGAAGCAGATAGATCGCGCAGAGCACGAATATCTCCCTCGCCCCTCAATACGGCTCCTCGATCGTAATGATGGCCCGGGCGCCGATCGCTGTGACGTCCACGTAATAACTGCCGGGGCCACGTTGCACCAAGAATGAACCATTCCCCCAGCCCGAGGTTTCGGACACGAGGCTTCCCGCCTTGTCCCGCACCGTGATGGCGACAAACCCGAAACGCAAATACGCAGGGTGGTCCGTGCGCCAAGAAACCCGCCAGGTGTCGCCAGTGGTTACGAAAGGCTCGCTCGACTTGGTCCCCTCCCGTTCTTGCGATTTTACTACCCATTGAGCGAGTCTTTTCCACGTGCCCGCTTTCGATTTCGCGGCGGAATCGCTTGGCGCAACCACTTGGGAATCGAGGACATCGCGCAACTTGTCGCGGGTTGCAATAGTGCGGGCCAACTCCTCCCGCAGCTTGGTTTCCCGGTCGACGGCTTCGTCCTTGTCGCGTCGAGCGGAAGCCAACTCTTCAGTGAGCTCATTCCGCTTCGCCCGAAACGGTTCCCATTCGCGTTGGAGCGCGTCGAGATCACTCTTCCACCGCGCTAGCGACGCGGCCTCCTGGGCGAGCCGGTCCCGCTCCGCGTCGATCCACTGGCGGGACTCGCTCGGCGACCCGATGGCCAGGCCGATCACCACGCCGGCCGCCAGCCCGAACGCCGCCGCCATCCCGCAGGCGATCCGACTGAGCGATCGTCGCGGCATCACCACCGGCGGCGCTTCGATCGTGTGTTTCCCGGCGCTCATGATTCAGGCCCTTTCTCCGGTAGTGGCGGCGGGCGGATGTCCGGCGCCGGTGGGTTCAGCGGCGTCGCGACCCGCTTCTCGCCCCAGAAACTGTCGACGTCCCGCCATTTCAGCCCGGTCCGGCAATGTGGGCAGAGACTCGGCTCACCATTGACCCGGCCATGACACATCGGGCATTGCAGCCGTTGGTCAAGAAAGCCGGCGACGATCAGGCCGATGGGCCCGAACAACATTCCGTAGATGAAGGCTTCCGTTTGCGCTTCGCGATGGCTCCCTATCGCGGCCGCGCCGAACGCGCAAAAGATCCACCCCAGAAAGATCCACGGCAGGATGTATTCCATCGTCTTGTTCCTCGTCGCGCCCCTCGACTCTCGCCCCTACTTCTCCTTCGTGAGGCGTGGCGACCCGAAGACGCGCTTGTCGAAGTGATCCCGCATTCGAGTGAGCGAGTCCCGTTCCCATTGTTCCCCGCGCTCCGCTCGTCGCGCGAGGGCCGCAAGACAGCCTTTCACCAACGATCTCGATAGTTCCTCATCTTTTCGCAAGTTTTCCGCGTCCTCGTCGAGTTGCGCATTCATCGCCACCCAGAGAACCGTCAGTGTGGGTTCCTTCGATTTAGCCGCGACTTGCATCGCTCCCGACAAATCGAGCAAGGTCAAAGTCGATCCGAGCGCCATGACCGTTACAACAGGCCGCGCCTCTTCTTGCCCACGCGCGAAGTCTTCCGCAGCGGATGACTTCTTAGGGTCTTCCGGGCGAGGAATCGAGCGGACCATTTCTTGCCGCAACTTGGCTTCCTGCTCCACGGCACCGTCCCGCTCGCGTCGGGCCGAGGCGAGCTCTTGGGTGAGTTGATCTCGCTTCGCCCGAAACGGCTCCCAATCGCGGCTGATCGCGTCGAGATCGTTTTTCCAACGTGCCAGCGAATCGGCCTCTTGGGCGAGCCGGTCCCGCTCCGCGTCGATCCACTGACGGGACTCGCTCCTGACGCCCCCGATCGCGAGTCCGATCAGCACGCCGGCCGCGAGGCCGAGCGCCGCAGCCATCCCGCAGGCAATCCGGTTGAACGTCGGCCGCGGCATGACGACCGGCGGCGCCTCGATTTGATGCTTGTCGCTCGTCATGACGCGGTTCCTTTCTAAGGCAGCGGCGGCGGGAGGTCGGCGTGTCCTTTTTTCTCCCTCAGAAAACCTGACGTCCCGAAGACGTCCAGGTCAAAGTGGTTTCGACACCGGACAAACACGTCCCCATCCAATTTCCCTTCGCGGCTCAACTTCTCGACGGCCGCGATCCAATGGTCCACCAGCGGCTTCGACGCCACTTTGTATTTTCGCAAGACCTTCGCGTCCCGAGCCAGTTTCGAGGCTAGGTCCTGTAACAGCAGATGCAATTGGTCGAAGGAATTGTGGCCCGATTCGGAAAGCTCCCTGCTCGTATTGAAGAGGTCGAGCAGCGTCCGAGTCGAGCCCAGCGCCATGGCGATCGCGGTGAGCTCCGCCGACCGCTCGCCGGCCAGAGAACCGGCCTCTTGGGCAAGGCGATCCCTCTCCGCGTCGATCGACTGGCGGGACTCGCTCTTCACGCCGCCGATCGCCAGGCCGATCAGCACGCCGGCCGCCAACCCGAAGACCGCGGCCACCGCGCATGTCACGATCCGAGCGGATCGTCCCGACTCAGTGCCCATCGCTCTGCCCTCCTCGAGGAACTACCAGCAACGCCTGATGCACCGCGGGCGCGAGTGCGAACCGTGGCGGGCGGCCCTCGGGCGACCCGCTACTTCGACTTCTCCGTCGTGATACGTGGCGGCCCGAAAACGCGCTTGTTGAAGTGATTCCGCCACCGATCCACTTCGTCCTTGTCGAATTTCCCTTCGCGACTCAGTTCCTCCGCGCTCGCGATCCAATGGTCCACCAGCGGTCTGGACATCGCTTCGTACTCTCGCAACTGTTCTGCGTCCTGATCCAACTTTCCGGCCATATAGAGCAAGAGGAATGCCAGTTTCTTCGTATCGCTGCCCGCCAGAACATCGGAAGGCGCGTGCAATTGGCAAACGTCCCCGTCCGTCGTGAAGACGCTGAGTAGCGTCAAGGTGGAGCCAAAGGCTACAACAATCGCATCCCGCCGCCTTTTGCCGTCGCCAGCGAAGCGCTCTGCGGGCTGATTTCCCGACTGCTCCGCCGCGAGACGCGACGGCCTGAGTCTTATAAGGCGTTCTGAGGATTGGCGGAATTCATTCATCCACTCATCAGTGAGTTGTTCTCCTGAGCGGAGAGATCGAATGAGTTCCGGTTGGAGTCCGAGGAAATGATCGAGTTCGTCCATCCAGGTAAGGTATTTCGCCCTGAAGTCTTCGTCAATCTTAGTTATCTTGCGGAGGCGTGCGTTCTCGCCGGCCAGCGAAGCGACCTTCTGGGCAGCCTGATCCCGCTCCGCCTCGATCGACTGACGGGACTCGCTTTTCAAGGCGCCGATCGGCAGGCCGACACCCATACCGGCCGCGAACCCCAAGGCCGCGACTAACCCGCAGGTGATAATCAAACGCGAGCGTCCTGACTCGTCGCCCATCCCGCTGCCCTCCTTTTCCTGCCCCTGACGCCCGGCCCACAATCCGTGGCCGCTCGCGTCTCCGTCGCGCGCGAGCCTAGTCCGCGGGGCCCGCCGCGTCAAGGGTCTTAGTTTCTGGAGGGGCGAGAGTCGAGAGGTGCGGCCAAGCGAATCGTCGTCCCTCGTCCCTGAACCCTGAACCCTATCTCCCGATCGTCCCTTCCAGGGGGCTGCTGGCCGTGGCGTAGAGCTTCTTGGGAATGCGCCCGGAGAGATACGCCAATCGGCCGGACTCCGCAGCCAGACGCATCGCGCGGGCCATGCCCAGCGGGTCCTTGGCGTGGGCGATGCCGGTGTTTAGGAGCACGCCGTCGACCCCCAACTCCATCGCGACGGTTACATCGCTGGCGGTGCCGACACCCGCGTCGACGATCACCGGGTAATCCGGGTCGCCTTCCTTGAGATACTCCAAACAGATGCGGATGGCGTTGGGGTTGAGGACCCCTTGCCCGGAGCCGATCGGGCTCCCGGCGGGCATGACGCTCGTGGCTCCCGCCTCTTTGAGCCGCTTGGCCACGACCGGGTCATCCGAGGTGTAAACGAGGACCTGAAAGCCCTCGGCCACCAACCGCTTCGTTGCTTCCAAGGTGGCCACCGGGTCGGGGAGCAAGGTTCTCGCGTCGCCCAGGACCTCCAGCTTGACCCAATCGGCCCCGGGATTGCCCATCTGCGAGAGGATCTCGCGACCCAGCCTCGCCACGCGGATCGCATCCTCCGCGGTGAAACAGCCGGCCGTGTTAGGGAGGATCGTGTAGCGCGAGGTGTCGATGAAGTCCAACAGGTTCTTGCCCGAGGCGTCGACCAGCCGCTCCCGGCGGACGGCCACGGTGATGCACTCGGTGCCTGAGACGGCCAGCGCCTGCTGCATCAGATCGTAGCCGGAATATTTGCCGGTGCCGACGATCAGCCGGCTGGCAAACGTGTGGGAACCGATCCGCACGGGATCGGCGACCGCGGGCGCCGCTGTCATGCCCTTAACCTCCTCCAACCAAGGTGACGATCTCCAGGCGGTCGCCGGCGGCCAAGCGATGCTCGGCGTGCCGGGGGCGAGGCACCAGTTGCAGATTCACCTCCACGGCCACGAACTTGCCGGCCAGCGCCAGTTGCGTCAACAGTTGGGCAACCGTGGTCCCCTGGGCGACCTGGCGGGTTTCACCGTTGACGAGGATTTCCACGCAAGCTGACTCCCCGCTCCGGCCGTTACTCCTCGGGCCGCAGCACGGCGGTGGCGAACTGGTCGGCAACCCAGGGGACCATCGGCTGGTGCAGGCGACGGTTGGCCTTGTGCGCGGTGTTCGACCAAGGGAGGGCGTACGCCAAGAGGATGCCCGTGTTCGCCTCGGCGATGTAGACCAGGGAGCGGCTGAACGGAATGTTCCCCGCTCCCTGGCGGATGTCCAGCACGCCGGTGGTCATCATGTACTTGGGAGCTTGCGGCGCCTGGATTTCGGGGCGGGCCGGTCCGGCGCGTTTGGAGGCGTTGTAGGCCTTGATCTTGGCGTTGGCGGTCACGATGGCCTCCGCCAAAGCGGCGTTGAGATTGCACGCCCACGTGGCCTGAAAGCCGCCGCTACGCTGGATCGACGGGACCCCTGCCGACAGGGTTCCCGTCAGCGAATCCAGGAGGAAAACCGCCTCGGCTTCGTTGTCGATGGGGCCGGTGGCCATGACGATGTTCTCCGCGCGATCGGTGGCCACGGCGTGCAAGGGGGTGTTCGGCCAGAGGGATGCCAGCATCAAGCCCGCCAGGAGCCCCGCCGCGAGCCAGACGAGCCGACCGGATTCGAGTAGACGCCTCATCGCACGACCTCCTTCGTCAACGTGGCGGCGTGTGGGATTCGGTGCCGCCGACCCGGGCCGCCCGGCGGACCCCCCGCCGGGGATTGAGCCTGCCACCGCACCCCTCCGGTATCTTATCTATTTTCTGCGGGCAATTCCAGGCGACCTTTTCTTTGGGTGCGGCAGCCTCTTGAAAAGCGAAGGGAAAGGTTCTATAACCGCCCTCGATACGGGAATTCGACCTCAGGCGCGACCTGTTTTCAGAGGGGGATCATAATGAAAACCGTCAACGTCGCCTTGATCGGCCAGGGGTTCATGGGCCGTTCCCATTCGAATGCATGGGGCCAGGTGGCCAAGTTCTTCAAGCCGCCGCTTCGTCCGGTAATGCACACGGTCTTCGGGCAGCCGGAGGAGAATCCGCAGGTGTTCGCCGAGAACTGGGGCTGGCAACAGGCCTCGACAGATTGGGAAGCACTGGTCAAGTCGGCGGAGATCGGGCTGGTGGACGTGGTCACCCCGAACTACATGCACGCCCCGGTCGCCAAGGCGGCCATCGCCGCCGGCAAGGCGGTGGCCTGCGAAAAGCCGATCGCCGGCACCCTCCAGGATGCCCGGGAGATGGTCGAGGCGGCCAAGAAGGCGAAGGTCAAGACCTTCGTCTGGTTCAACTACCGCCGCTGCCCGGCAGTGGCTTTGGCCCATCAGATGGTCAAAATGGGCAAGATGGGAGAAATCCGGCACGTTCGGGCCTCGTATCTCCAGGACTGGGCCGGCGAGGCGGTGCCGCTCTTGTGGCGGTTTGAGAAGCAGTGGGCCGGCTCCGGCGCCCACGGCGACCTGAACGCCCACATCATCGACATGACCCGGTTCGTCACCGGCCAGGAGATCACGGAGGTGGTCGGCGCGATCGCCGAGACCTTCATCAAGAAGCGGAAGAAGCTGACCGGCACCGGGGGGGAGACGTTGGGGGCCGGCAAGGGCAGCGGGCAAATGGGCGACGTGACCGTGGACGACGCGGTCCTCTTCCTGGCCCGCTTCTCCGGCGGGGCCGTGGCCAGCTTCGAGGCCGCCCGCCAGGCCACCGGCAACCAGAACCGCAACCAGTTTGAGATCAACGGCACCAAGGGGGCGTTGAAGTTCGATTTCGAGCGGATGAACGAGCTAGAGTACTACGACGCCACCTTGCCCCGGGCCGTCCAGGGGTGGTCCACAATCATGTGTACCCACGGCGGCGATCACCCCTACGTGGCCAACTGGTGGCCCGATGCCCACATCATCGGCTATGAGCACGGGTTTACGAACGAGGCGTTCGACATCCTCAAGGTCCTGGCCGGCGAAGAGCCGACCGTGCCGATTCCGGATTTCGAGGACGCGTACCAGACGCAACGGGTGCTGGAAGCGGCCTTGCTCTGTGCCGAGCGGCGCTCGCCGATCCAACTGGACGAGGTCCGCTAGACAGGAACCCGGGGCCAGGAGCCCGGGACTTTGCCGCGGGACATCAGCAACGGAGTCGTATTCCTGCCCCCAAGTCCCTGACCCCTTTCACGATACGTCGCGACGTCGGGCGCCACGGGCATACGGAGGTTGCCCGCGGCGCCCACCTTTCTTCTCAGGGCAAGCAAGCCGCAGCCGAATGGACTTCCGAAGTCTTCCAGGCTTCGGAAGTCTTCGTACAAGTCTTCGCACGCGGGGTTCAGGTTACTCGACCCGCGCCGATCGAATGCCGACTTCTTGCGCCTCGCCCCCAACCCCATGATGCCATCCCCTGCCGGCAAGCCCACCGGATCCAGAAAATGCCCAGCCGGTGATTTCCACGCAACATCTCTCCCTTCAGAAAATCACCGGGATTTCTCCCTCTAGCCAATCCTCCCAGACGCTGCGGAGACCGCCTCCGCGTCCTCCCATCGAACCACCCATACATATGGGTCCGTCGCGTCCCACGCGTAGGAGGGTTTACGGCGTCTGGTCGGGAGCCAAGCCGCACGTCCTAAGATCACTTGTTCAATAACTATTATATGCTTCATCCGCGACAACTGAGGCAGACATGCCCCCTCAGAAGTATCGAATGTGCTTGCCTGCCTCCGTCAAAAAGACATAAGTGTATGGCAATAAACGGCCAGGCAGTGTTGCCACGGGCAGCAAGATGAGGATAGAATCGGGAAATCAGGGTAGTGAGGAGGCGGGCGTCCGAGCGGTTTTGCCGGGCCGGGGACGCCTGCAATAATGCGTAACTCAGTAATATATTGAAGCTGGAAATGCCGTGCAGACTAGCAGCAGCCACCTGCCTTCGGACCACTCCTTGCGGCGCTATCACGATGTCCGCGACCTGATCGCCAACCCGGACAACCCCACGCCGCTGGTCCGGCTCAACCGGGTCGTGCCGGCGGCCGCCGTATTCGAGCTGTACCTGAAGCTTGAATGGTACAACCCCTTCGGCTCCATCAAGGACAGGACCGCCCTTTACCTGCTCAAGGGCATGGAGGAGCGGGGGGAGCTCGACGGCAAGCAGTTGATCGAGCCCACCTCCGGCAACACCGGCATCGCGCTGGCGGCCCTGGCCGCGCTTCTTGGCAAGAAGCTTACCGTCACCGTGCCCCAGGGCGTTCCCGAGGAGAAGAAGCTGATTCTCCGCATGCTCGGCGCCGAGGTGTGGCCGACGCCCGACGACCTGTGCCCGGTGGATCACCCGAACGACGGGGCGATTGCCCTGGCCCGCTCGTTCGTGTGCGGCGAGTCCACCAAGGACCGCTACGCCATGCCCTATCAATACGAAAACCCCGACAACGTCAAGGCCCACTACGAGACCACCGGGCCGGAAATCTGGAAGCAGACCGAAGGCCGGATACGGTTCTTCTTTGCCGGATTCGGCACCTGTGGAACGATCACCGGAACGGGCCGCTATCTGAAGGAGCGCGACCCCGGCATTCGGGTCATCGCCATCGAACCCCAAAAGGGCCACAGGCTTCCGGGGCTGAAAAACCTGGAGGAGTCCAAGCCGCCGGGGATCCTCGACCGCAGCGTGATCGACCACGTAATCCGGGTAGACGATGAGCCGGCCTATGCCATGACCAAGCGATTGTTCCGCGAAGAAGGGCTGATCGTCGGGCCCTCGACGGGAGCCCTCGTCCACGCGGCCCTTCCGTTCTGTGGCGAGAACCCCGGCCTGGCCGTAGCCATATCTCCCGACAGCGGCTTCAAGTACACTTCCTTCTTCACCGAGGTACTCGGGGACGAAGGCATGCCGCAGGTCTGAATAACCCAGCGCGATTCCGGGAGGGCGTGGCGTCTGCCGAGCCGGGCAAGAACGCCGGACCGGCAGCCTCGAATACGGTTCGGCAGGAGCCTCGCCCTCCCAATGCCCGGCGCATTGTTCCCCAAGTTCATCCGCACGGGAAAAAAGCCCCCGGAGGTCCTCATGCAAGCAACATTCCACCTTCCCGAGTCGCTCCCGGAGGACTTAAGGCGGTTTCAGGAGCAGGTGGAACGGCTCAAGAGCGGTGCCATCTCCGCCGCGGAGTTCCGCGCGTTTCGCGTTCCGCAGGGGGTCTACGAGCAGCGCGAAGGGGACACGTACATGCTGCGGGTCCGCTTCCCCGCCGGGGTCTTGCTGCCGCACCAGATGCGGGCCTTGGCCGCGGTCTCCAGGCGCTACGGCAACGGCATTCTCCACCTCACCACGCGGCAGGACATCCAAGTGCATCGCGTCTTGCTGGACGACCTACACCCGGCGCTGGTGGAGCTGTACGCCGCCGGCCTCTCGACCAAAGGGGGAGGCGGCAACACGGTCCGCAACATCACCGGGTGCCCCCATGCGGGCGTCTGCACCGATGAAGCGTTCGACGTGTCGCCGTGGGTCGTGGGGGTGACGGAGTTCCTGCTACCCGACCCGATGTCCTTTCAGCTCCCCCGAAAATACAAGATCGCCTTTTCCGGCTGCCCCAACGACTGCGCCGGGGCCACGGTGAACGACCTGGGGTTCGTTGCCCGGCGTCGCAACGGTTCTGCGGGATTCGCAGTCCACGTGGGCGGCGGGATGGGGGCTGCGAGCCGCGTGGCCGACCCGTTCGACCCCTTCGTGCCCGCGGATGAGGTACACCTTGTGGCCGAGGCCGTAAAGCGGGTTTTCGACCAGCATGGGAACCGCAGGAACAGGCACAAGGCCCGGTTGCGATTCCTGATCGAACAGATCGGGCTGGCGCGTTTTCGCGAGCTGTATGAAGCGGAGCTGGCCGCGCTACGGAAGTCCAACCAGGCGAAGCTCGCGCCCTCGGAGCGGCAAGCCGACCCTTGTCCTTCCTCCTTGTCCTCTGCCGCCACGTCGCAGCCGGGCGGGCGGTTTGCCCTCTGGCAAGAGAGATCCGTATCGCCGCAGAAGCAGGCCGAGTACGGCGTGGTCGAGATTTCGACGGTGCTCGGCGACGTGGAGGCGGAGCGGTGTACCGCGCTGGCCGGCATCGTGGAGCGCTACGGGGAGCGCGTGGCGCGGACGACGCAGCGGCATAATCTCCGCCTGCGATGGGTCCACAGGGACGACCTGCCCGCCTTGCACGCCGAGCTGGAAGCCCTCGGTTTCGCCGGCGACGAGGCTTCCGTGCTGCGGCAGGTCGTCGCGTGCAAGGGGGCCTCGACGTGCCGCCTGGGGATTTGCCTGTCGCGCGAGCTGGCCAAGGCACTCCGCAGCACGCTCTCCGCAAGCGGCCTGAATCTCGACGAATTCGGCGACCTGAGGATTCACATCAGCGGTTGTCCGAATGCGTGCGGGCGGCATCCGATCGCCGACGTCGGCCTTTTCGGCGCCGCGCGGCGGGTCCACGGCTGGCTGGTGCCGCACTACGTGCTGCAGCTCGGCGGAAAAGTGGCCGAGGGTCAAACCCGGCTGGCCGAGGGCCAATGGGCGATTCCGGCCAAGAGCGTGCCCTCGCTGGTCGCGGACTTGCTTCGGACGTTCCGCGGGTCGTGCGAGTTCCCGGATTTCGCGGGTTTCCTCGAGGCGCTGGGCGATCGGATCGCCGGCCTGGCGTCGCAGCACGCCGAGGTTCCGGATTTCCACGCCGACAAGAGCTACTATTCCGATTGGGGCGCCGACGAGATGTTCTCGCTAGCCGGACGCGGCCCCGGGGAGTGCGGGGCGGGCGTGTTCGACCTGATCGAAGTGGACCTGCAAAGCGCCCGGGAGGCCCTTGGCCAGGATCGGTTCTTCGAGGCCACGCTGCTGGCGGCGCGTGCGCTCTTGGTCACCCGGGGCCAGCAGGCGCAGGACGAATCGGAGGCCCTCGACCTGTTCGCCCGGTTCTTTGTGGACGAGAAGCTGGTGGACCAATCTTCGGCAGCCCTCGTGGAGAAGGCCAAGACGGCTGCCCGGGCGGGACGCGGCGGAGGCGCCTTCCGCCCGGATGCCGGCGAGGTGACGCGGTTCGTGGAGGCCATCCAAAGCCTGTACGACAACATGGATTCGTCGCTCCGCTTCAAGCCCGCCCCGGAAACGCCCGCTCCCCGCGGGCCCGCCCCGGCGAAAACTCCCCCCGCCATCCGCCGCGAGGCGGACTTCCGCGGCGTCGTCTGCCCGCTCAACTACGTCAAGACGAAGCTGCTCCTTCAGCAGATCGCAAAAGGCGACGTCCTCGCCGTGCTTCTCGATGCGGACGGCGCGAAAAGCGTGCCCGAAAGCGTCCAAAAAGACGGGCACGACGTCCTGGCCACGCAGCAAGACGGCACTCACTGGCGCGTGCTCATCGGGAAGGCGTGACTTCGGCGTCCGTCCTGCCACGATCTGCCGGGGCGACTCTTGACTGCGGCCCGGAGGCCACGTACAGTGTCCGTTGCAGGGCGGGTTTCGTGCAGCCATTGGGTCGAGCTCTTGTGAAGGAGATGGTTATGAAGCGTCTGAGCTGTCTGGCGTTTGTTCTGGCGGTCGTCGTGGGAGTCGTGGCCCGGCCGGCGCGAGCGGCCGAACCGGCCAAGGAGGGGAAGATTCGCGTTTTGTTGACCGTCGGCGGCCACGACTACGAGGTGCCGGCGTTCGACGCGGTCTTCAACGCCATGCCCGACGTGCAGTGGACCAAGATCGACATCCGCAAGGATGCCGCCCTCTTGAAGCCGGGGCTGCAGAAGGACTACGACGTGATCGTCATGTACGACATGGCCCCCGGCATCACGCCCGAGCAACAGAAGGCGTTCGTCGAGCTGCTCAACCAGGGGATCGGCGTGGTCTCCCTGCACCACAACCTCGGCGGCCATGCCGATTGGGCCGAGTACCGCAACATCATCGGCGGGAAGTTCTTCATCAAGCCGACGGAGCTGGACGGCGTCAAGCACAAGCAGTCGGGCTGGGACCACGACCAGGAAGTGAAGGTTACGGTCGTCAACAAAGAGCACCCGATCACCAAGGGCGTGGAGGACTTCCAGATCCACGACGAGACCTACAGCGGTTACTGGGTCTCACCGAAGACCAGGGTCTTGCTGAAGACCGACCACCCGAAGAACGCGCCCGGCCAACTGGCCTGGGTCACCAGGTACGGCAAGAGCCGGGTCTTCTACCTGATGCTCGGCCACGACGGCAAGGCCTACGCCAACCCGGCCTACCAGAAGCTCGTCCACCAGGGAATCCAGTGGGCGGCAAGAAAGACGAGGGGCTAGGGACCAGGAGCTAGGGACGAGGGGCTAGGGACGAGGGGCGAGGGGCGAGCGTCCCGCGCAGACTTCCGCGGAGACTTCCGGAGTCTTGGAGACTTCGGAAGTCTGTTGGGCTGCGGCTTTGCCGCGACAAGCCCTCCGTGTTTCCAGCGTGGCTCACCGGCTTCTTCTTCGTGCGAGGTGATGATGCGACTCTGCCTGGTTTCCGCAGCGCTGTTCTTTCTGATCGCGACCTCGGCCGGCGCCGCTCCGCCGGATCTGGCGTTCAAGCCGGCCGGGACCGGGCACTACGCGTTCGACACCGGCGCCCTGCGGGGCAAGATCCGCACCGGCGGCGGGTCGCAGGGGATCGTCGAGCTGGTACACGTCGCCTCGGGTGTCGAGGTGGCCCACGGCGGCGGCTTGCCGGGCATCTTCAGCTACTACCGGGTCTTCTCGACGGACGCCCGCCACGGCGACGCCGCCCGCGATTGGCCCACGGCGACCAGGCTCCTGCCCGACGGGGCCCTGGAAATCTCCTTTCCGCCGGCCCCGCAGCACCCGCTGGAGATGACCGCCGTCTACCGCTGGAGCCGGCCCGAGACGCTGGACGTCCAGACCGTCGTCCGGCCGCAGAAGGACATGCCGGGGTTCGAGGTCTTTTTGTCGAGCTACTTCTCACCGGGCTTTCGAGCCCTGGTTTACGTGAAGCCGAGCATGTTCGCCGGGGGCAAGCCGGAGCTCCTGCCCGCCGACGTGAACCCGCTGGTCGACGGCACGTACCTGATGTTTCCGCGGGATCGCCGGGCGGCGCAGATGATCTTCGACCGCCGCTGGGAGTTCCCGCCCAACCCGGTGCAGTGGTCCGTCACGCGCCATCTGGCGGCGCCGATGGCGGTGCGCACGGACGACAAGAGCGGGGTGTCGGCGATCCTGATGTCCCCGCCGGAAGACTGCTTCGCCATCGCCACGCCGTACAACAAGACGCCGCCCGACGGCGTGGCCGGGCACCAGTCGCTCTACTTGTCGCTCTTCGGCCGCGAAGTGAAGGCCGGCCAGACGGCGCAGGCCGACGCGAGGTTGGTCGTCGGACGGAAGATCGCCGACCGGCAGGCCGTCGAGCTCTATGCCGAGTATCTCGAAGAGCGGAAGAAGTGAGCGCGTTTCGGTCCCGGTCGCGTGGCAGGACCACGAACGTGACGACTCGATCAAAAGTCCGCAGGAAAGGGCCACCGATGTCCACCCGTCTCGACGCGAAGCTCTTCGTCCGGGGGTCTGCAGCACGATGGGGGTTGGTGCTCTCAACCGCTGCTTTCCTCCTTGCCCCGCCGGCCCGGGCTGCTGAAGGTGCCAAGGAGGACAAGAAGACCGGCGTCCGGCACATTGACCTGGTCCACGTCTCGCACACCGACTACGGTTTCACCGACCATCCGGTCGTGTGCCGGGAGCTGCAGAAGCGGTACCTGGACATTGCGCTGGACGGCGTGCTGGCCACGCGCGACCGGCCGCCCGAGGCACGCTTCTGTTGGACCGCCGAGACGACCGTGGCCGTGCTCGACTGGTGGCAGGCGGCCACGCCCGAGCGGTGCGAGGAGTTCCTCAAGGCCATTGCCTCGGGGCAGCTCGAAATCTCGGCCCTGCCGCTCAACAACACTCCTTTCCTGGACCGCCGTCAGTGGCAGACCATGCTCCACTGGCTTCCCGAAGACCTCTGGCAGAAGTTCCGTCCGCAGGCGGCGATCCAGAACGACGTGAACGGCGTGCCGCGTGCCGGGGCGATCGCGCTTCTGGACCGCGGCGTCCGCCGCCTGATGAGCGGCATCAACGAGGACAGCGGCGGGGCCCCGTTCCAACGCCCTTCGGCCTTCTGGTGGAAGATGCCCGACGGGCGGCGCCTGTTCGTGTACCTGTGCTACTCGTATCCCGCGGGCTACTGGTTCTTCGAGCCGGTGGAATGGCGTCGCGGGCCGGTGCCCCGCGCGAGCGACACCCGCTATCGGCCGCCGCGCGCCGGCGACTTCTTGGCCGGCGACGAGGCCTCGGTGCGAAAGGCCCATCGGCACCTCACGGAGCGGCTCAAGCAACTTGAGGCCGAAGGATACTCGTATCCCGTGCTCGTGCTCTCGATCACCAACCAGTGGCGGATCGACAACGATCCGCCGCTCCTCCTGCTGGCCGACTTCGTGGCCGCGTGGAACCGGCTCGGGCTGAGGCCCAGCGTGCGGCTGACGACGGCCTCGGTGGCACTCAAGGGGCTGGAAGACGCGGTCGGCGCGAAGCTCCCCGAGTACACCGGCGAGTGGACCGACTGGTGGGCCAACGGGACCGCGTCGGCGCCTCGCGAAGTGGCCGCCAGCCGCTTGGCCAAGCGCCTGATCGCGGCGGCCGAGTCGCCGCTCTGGGGTGAACTGGACCAGGGCGCACGCCGCACCATCGACGAGCTCCGCAAGGACCTCTGCCTCTTCGACGAGCACACGTGGGGCTCCAGCAACAGCGTCGCCTTGCCCTATGGCCTCGACACCCAAGGGCAGTTCGACGAAAAGGCCGCCTTCGCCTGGCGGCCGCTGGCCCGGGCGGAGTGGCTCCTGTCGCAGCGGGTCCGCACACGGCTGATCCGGGAAGGCGAAGGGCTCTACGTGGCCAACAGTGCGCCGCTTGAGTGGAGCGGCTGGGTGCGGATGCCCGTCACGGCCCTCCGCGAGGATTACCGCTCGGTCGAAGACCCGCAGTCGGGCAAACGATGGCAGCTCGATTTCGAGCCCGGGCTCCGCCCGTTCACGCCGCCGAAAGAGCCGGGCGAAATGACGCGGGAGAACACCGCCGCCACCTTTCCCGACAATGCCCCGCGGCAAGTGGCGAAGTTCTGGATGGAAAAGCTGGACGGCAAGGCGGTCCGAAACCTGCGGCTGACCACGCGGGAGGCGACCGAGACCGTCGCTCGGCAGTCGCCCGGTCCTTCCGTCCAAGTCGATGCGGCGGGGTGGCCCAGCGGGATCGCGTGGCCGGGGATGAAGAAGCCGCTCTTCCTGCCGGGCCTGGGCGATTTCCTCTCCGTGGGCGTGAAGGGCTTTGCCCCGAGGTGGGCCGCCCGGGACGTCTGGGGCGCCGATCCGGCGCGACGGGAACAACTGCGCAAGGAGAAGCTCGATGAAATCACGGCTGTCGCCGACGGGAAGGCCACGGTGCAAGAGGACCCACACGCGTTTGTCTACAAGCAGGCGCTCCGGCATCCACGGCTCGCGTGGGCCACGCGGCAATTGGAGGTCTGGAAGCGCGAGCCCAGGGGCCGAGTGACACTGCGGCTGAACCGGACCTCCTTCGAGGGCCCGGAGGCGTTCTTCGTCGCTTGCACCCTGCCCTGCGAAAAGGTCATGCCGCGGACCAGTTGCGGCGGAGTGCCGTTCGTGCCGTTTGAGGACCAGTTGCCCGGGACCTGCCGCGACTACTTCGCCATCGACAGTTGGATCCTCTATGCGACGCCGGACGGCCACTGGCTCTGGGTGAGCCGCGATGCGCCGCTGGTGACCTTCGGGAGCCAGCAGGTTCTGGCCCGGCGCAAGGACCCGCCCGAAGCGATGCACCGCATTCTGGCGATGGCGTTCAATAACTTGTGGTACACCAACTTCGTCGGCGACAGCCACGGCGTGATGGAGTTCCAGTTCGACCTGGTGTGGCGCGACAAGCTTGACGCTTCCGCGGCCGACGACCTTGCCGAAACGCTGCTGGCCGAGCCGCAGGTCATCATCCAGCCGGCGCTCCGGGAAAACCCGATCTTCATCCGGCGGTTGTACAAGCCGTGATCGCCCAAGGTTCTCGTGCCAACGCAGTGCGTGCCCACGCGGAGCATGGGCACCAGGACACTTACAGGAGCCCTCGCCATGATGCGACGTACTCTCTATTGCGCCACTGCTGCCCTCGGGGGATTATTGGTCATAGGTGCGTCATGCCTTGCGGACGAGTCAACGGCCGGACCCGAGTTCCATCGCCGCTGGTTCGAGCAGGTATTCGCCGAGACGCAGACACCGCCGCCGGCCGCCGACCGGCTCATCCTCGTCCACGAGGGAGGGGCCGGTGACACCAAGGTCGGGCGGTGCGCGTTCGGCGGCCCGCTCCGGCTCGGCAACAAGGTGTACACGCGGGGCATCGGCGTCAATTCGCACAGCGTGCTGCGGGTCGTGCTCGCCAAGCCGGCGGCACGGTTCGTCGCCGACGTCGGCCTGGACCGCAACGTGGACGGCACGCCGGCGTCGTCGGAATTCCACGTCGCCGCCGGCGGCAAGGACGTCTTCGCCACGAAGGTGCTCCGCCCCGCGGACGGGATGCAGAAGATCGACGTGCCGCTCAAAGGCGCCCGTCAGTTCGACCTGATCGTGGACGAAGGCGGCGACGGCCGCGGCTGGGACCAGGGCGACTGGGCCGACGCCCGCGTCGTGCTCGAAGACGGCACGGAACTCTGGCTCGACGACCTGGCCCGGCACGGTGAGATCGGCACTGAGTTGCCCTTCTCGTTCATCTACGGAGGCAAGCCCTCCGGCGAGCTTCTGGGCCGCTGCCAACGTGCGGTCAAGGAGGAACAGCTCGACCCCACAAGGCGCCGTCGCGCACTGACGCTCTTCGATCCCGACACGGGCCTGGAAGTCCGCGCCGTCGCCACGCTCTATCTCGATACGCCCGCGGTCGAGTGGACGCTGCACTTTGCCAACAAAGGCGCCAAGCCCACGCCGATCCTCGAGCAGGTCAAGGCGGTGGACCTTGCGGTCAAGCCGGGGCTCGGCAGCGCCGCAACGCTGCACCGCCTGGTCGGCAGCCCATGCCAGGTGGACGATTGGATGCCGTTGGAGGATCCCGTATCGCCGGGCCGTGAGATCGTCTTTGCGCCGGCGGGCGGCCGTTCCTCCTCGGGCGCCTCGCCCTTCTTCAACCTCCAGTGGGACGGCGGCGGCGCGATCGCAGCCATCGGCTGGTCGGGCCAATGGGCGGCCAAAGTCGAGCGGGCCAAGGACGGGGCCCTCCGCCTCTCGGCCGGAATGCAGACGATGCACCTCTCGCTCGCGCCCGGCGAGAGCGTCCGCAGCCCGCGGATCCTCCAACTGTTCTGGTCCGGCAGCGACCCGTTCGCGGGCTACAACCGGTTCCGCCGGCTGATGCTCGCGCACGTCGCGCCGCGGATTGGCGGCCGGCCGGTCACGCCGCCGATTGCACACTTGACCACGTCGTTTTATGAGTTGAACAATAGCACCGAGGCTAGCGTCCTTTCGCACCTCGAGTCGCTCAAGGGCCTCGGCTTCGAGGTCTTCTGGCTCGATGCCTACTGGACGCGGGACGGCTTTCCCGCCGGCATGGGCCACTACGGGTTCCCGATCCGGCGGGCCGAGCCGCCGGACCGCTTCCCCCGCGGCCTGCGGCCGATCGGCGATGCGGCCGGCGCGGCCGGCATGGGGTTCCTGATGTGGTTCGAGCCGGAGCGCGTGGCCCCGGGGACGCACCTGGCCAAAGAACATCCCGAATGGGTCATCTCGCCGGCCGGCGACGGGAGCGGGCACATCAACCTGGGCATTCCCGCGGCCCGCGAGTATCTCACGAACTATCTCATCGAGGTCATCAAGCAGTACCGGCTCGCTTGGCTGCGGATTGACTACAACATCGACCCGCTCACCTTCTGGCAGTTCCTGGACAAGAGGGACCCGAACCGCGTCGGGATGGCCGAAATCCGCTACATCGAGGGCTTGTACCGGATGTGGGACGACATCCTGGCCGCGCACCCGCACCTGGCAATCGACAACTGCGCAAGCGGCGGGCGGCGGATTGACCTGGAAACCTGCTCCCGCTCGATCCCGCTCTGGCGGACCGACGCCACGATCGGACCGCTCAATGAGCACAACTTCGACCAGGCCGCCCTCCAAAACCAGGTGATGACGGCCGGCTTGAGCCGCTACGTGCCGCTGAGCGTGAGCGGCCAGATGGGCGCCGGCCCGTACCATTTCCGCAGCGGCTTCAACGCCGGGATCGCCTTCTGCGAGGATTGCCGGCCCGCGGACTATCCCCGCGAGCTGTTGAAAAAGGGGATTGCGGAAGGAAAGCGGCTCCGCAAGTACTACTTCGGCGACTTCTACACGCTGGCCGACCTGTCCACCAGCCCGAAGGACTGGTGCGTCCTGCAATATCACCGTGGCGAAGAGCAGGACGGCATGGTGATCGCTTTCCGCCGGGATCGCTCGCCGTACTCGGGCTTCACGGCAGAGCTGCGGGCGATCGACCCGGCGGCGGAGTACGAAGTCGTGCGCTCGCCGGGCTACGAGCCGTCGCCGCCGGTGCGAATGAAAGGGACGCAACTCCAGCGGCTGAGGATCGACATTGACGAGCGCCCCGGCTCGGTGGTGGTTGAATACAGGCGAGTTTCACGCTGAGCCGACGCACGTGCCGATACTTGGCTCCTGATCCCTAGTCCCTAGTCCCTGAACCCTAACCCCTCTTCTCACGACCACGGGTCGCCGATCCACGGGCCGTTGACCGCCAGGACGTAGTCCAGCGGCAATATGACCTTCTT
>CAYGZA010000027.1:0-33268 GCA_964354135.1 uncultured Planctomycetaceae bacterium | reverse complement strand
CGGTGGACATGATCAAGGACGCCGCCGACAAGGGCTACGAGGTCTCGGCCAACCTCATGGCGGTCTCGCGGGCCTCGGAGCTCGAAATCGCCCAATCCCTCGAACTCATTGCCCAGACCCCGGCCAGCGTGATCGTCGTGGTGGATAGCTTTGGGTCGCTCTACGCCGAACAGATCGAGATCCTCGTCAAGAAGTACCTGGAGTACGCCAAGCCGGCGGGCAAGCAGGTCGGCATCCACGCCCACAACAACCAGCAGTTGGGGTTTGCCAACACGATCGAGGCGATCATCCACGGGGCCAACCGCGTGGACGCGACGATGTTCGGCCTCGGCCGCGGCGCCGGCAACTGCCCGATGGAGCTGCTGATCGGTTTCCTGCGCAACCCCAAGTTTCACATCCGCCCCGTCTATAAGTGCTTGCAGGACTGCTTGCTGCCGCTGAGCCGGCAGGTGGAATGGGGTCCACACGTGCAGTACAACATCACCGGCCAGTTGAACCAGCACCCCCGCAGCGCGATGGCCGCCCGGGCCAGCGACCGCCGCGATAACTACGTCGAGTTCTACGACAAGCTGGTCACGGAAGAGTAGGACACGGAGCGCACGATTCTGTCACACACTCGCCACCGCAAACCAGCGACGCGGGTTGGGATCGCCGCACCCCGCTGCTAGAAGCCGGCGCCGGAGGTATAATCGGGACGTCCATTGGATCCAGCAAACCGATCGGATCTGTCACCCATGACCGCATCACAAGAGCGATTCGTCGTTGACGAGGCCGGCAGAAAGACCGGTGTCATTCTCTCAGTCAAGCGGTATCGACAACTCATGGAAGACTTGCACGATCTCGCGGTGGTCGCGGAGCGCCGCGGCGAGAAGCCCATCTCCCTTGACGACATGAAGCGGCGGCTGAAGAAAGATGGCCTCTTATAGCATCGTCCAGTACGTCCGCCACCGCCGCGAAGCCTATCGCGGACTGTGAAGGCTGAAGACTGGTTGCGATGCTGTGCCGGCGTGAGAGGCCCGGTGAGGGCGTCCAGCCAAGGGCCCCTAGCGCCGTAACCGGCTAGTTCTGCGCACGCCTCCGGCAGGAATCGCTGGTCGCGCCTCCGTGGCGATCGCGATCCGCCGCTACGAGCGACATCTTCGCTGCCGCCCTAAGGGCTTTCTCGCCAAAGGCTTTCGGCTCCAATTCGGAAAACGTCTTGGCTAGCCGAGTTCTTCGGCACGCGGGTTGCATTCCCGCAGCAGGCCAATCGCACGTGGCGGAACACCGCTGCGCGAGGTCACGGGCTGCCCGTCGGCTTCCGGCCGAAAGCTGAAAGCTGATAGCTGATAGCTGTAGGCCAAGTGTCAGTAATTCAAGGTCGGCCCTATACTGCCAGAATGCGTATGCGTGCTGTCATCAGAGGTAGTCAGCGTTTTTCGCGTCGAAAGCTCCTTCACCCGGTTCTGAGGAGGTTTCGAGGCGAAAAACGCGGTCCGGCAACCCACGAAATACGGCTTCAAACACCAAACGGGGGTGACCTCGTATTACTGACACTTGGCCGCTGATACCTGAAAGCCGCTCTTCAAAATCCTCTAACTGGCATTCAAGACACCGGTCGGCACGCGAGACCACAATGTCCTACGGCTTGTACATCTCGGCGGAAGGGGCCCAGGCCCAAACCCGGCGCATGGAGATCATCGCCAACAACCTGGCGAACGTCGATACGGCCGGCTTCAAGCGCGAGCTGGCGGTCTTCCAGGCCCGCTATGCCGAGGCCGTGGAACAAGGCCAGGCCCAGCCGGGCTCCGGCACGATCAACGACACCGGCGGCGGGATCATGCTCTTGAAAACCGCGACCGATTTCTCCCCCGGCCCCTTGCGCCGCACGGAAACCCCCACCGACGTCGCCATCCCGGGCGAGGGCTTTTTTGTAGTCCAGAAGGGCGAAGAGCAGTATCTCACGCGGGCGGGCAACTTCCAGCTCACCGAGCGCGGCGAGCTCGTCACGCAGCAAGGCTACGCCGTCTTGAGCGACAACGGCTCGCCGGTCGTCCTCGAGCCGGGCGCCGGGCCGTTCGACATTACGCCCGCGGGCACGATCCGCCAGCGGGGTTCAGTCCAGAACCTGGCCCTGGTGCAGCCGGCCTCGCGGGGCGATCTGGTCAAGGTGGGCGAGAACCTCTTCCGCCCGCTGGCCGAGCCCCAGCCGCTCGCCGACGCCGAGCGCCGCGTCACGGCCGGCTATCTGGAAATGTCCGGCGTCAGCCCCACCACGGAGCTGGTGCAAATGATTGAAGCCTCCCGCGCGGTCGAGGCCAACGTCAACATGGTCCAGACCCAGGATCAGATGCTCTCCGCTCTGGTGAACCGGGTCATGAGGAGTTAGTGCCATGAGCATTCAGACGCTGTATTCCGCGGCCACCGGCATGTCGGCGATGGAAACCAAGCTGGATACCATCGCCAACAACCTGGCGAACATGGAAACCACCGCCTTCAAGCGCGGCCGGGCCAACTTCGAGGACCTCTTCTACCGGCACGAGAAAATGCCCGGGGCCGAAGACTCCGCCGGACAACTCACCGCCACGGGCATCTCGATCGGCCTGGGGACCCGCGTCTCCAGCGTCCAGACCGACTTCCGCCAGGGGGCCTTCAAGCAGACCAACGGCTCGCTCGACGTGGCCATCGAAGGCCGCGGCTTCCTCAAGGTGATGGACCCGACCGGCCAGATCCTCTACACCCGGTCGGGCAACTTCTCGCTGAACTCCAACGGCCAGATCGTGCTGGGATCGGCCGACACCGGGCGGCTCATCGAGCCGCCGATCGTCATCCCCAACGACGCCGAGGCGATCGTCATCAGCCCTGAGGGAAAGGTCTCGGTCCGGCAGCCCAACAATCCCGTGTTGAGCCAGGTGGGGACGATCGAGATGGTGACGTTCATCAACCCGGAGGGGCTTCTGAAGAAGGGCGAGAACCTGTACGTGGAGAGCAACGCCTCCGGGACCGCCCTGACCGGCGTGGCCGGCCAGACGGGATTCGGCTTGATCCGGCAGAACGCCCTGGAGGCGTCCAACGTCGAGCCGGTCAACGAGCTGATCGACCTGATCACCACCCAGCGGGCCTTTGAGCTCAACTCCCAGGTCGTGCAGGCCGGCGACCAGATCATGCAGCTTGTGGCCAACCTCCGCCGCGGGTAGTGAAAACAGCACTCACCACGGAGGCACGGAGGACACGGAGGAAGAAGAGGAAGGGATTTCGGACCGTGCTCATCCATGTTGAATTTCAACACTCCCCTGATGAAGGACGGAATCACCAGGCTCGTTCTATGATCCCTTCTCTTCTTCATTCTCTCCGTGTCCTCCGTGCCTCCGTGGTGAATCACGAACCCTCACGAAGAACTGATGCGATGGGTCGTCTGAGTCTGGGAATCCTGCTGGCGATTTCTGCGGCGCTGCCGGCCGTCGGGGCGGAGCTGCAGCTCCGAACCCGGTGCCGGCCGCGCGGGGCCGTAGTGACCCTCGGCGACGTCGCCGAGGTGCTCGCCGCCGACTCCGGCCAGGCGGAAGCGCTGGCCGGCGTTGAACTCTTTCCCGCACCCGCTCCGGGACAGCAGCGCACCGTTCGCGCCCGCGAGCTGCAGGACCTGCTGGCGACCCGGCCGGTCAATCTGGCCGAACACCGCTTCTCCGGCTCCAGCCAGGTCGTCGTCGAGAGTCCCGGGGAATCGGCGCGGACCGGCCAACAGACTCCTCTTTCCCCGTCGATGCAGAAAAAGGCGGAGCGGCTGGTGAGCGAGGCCATTGTGGCGTGGCTGCGCCAAGGGGTTTCGGCCGACACATCGTGGGACGTGGAAGTGACGCTCACCGACGCCCAGACGCGGGCCATCCCGACCGATGCCCGAAAGGTCGTCGCCCGCAGCACCGCGCCTCCGCGGGCGGGGAGCCAGCAGTTCGAGGTGACGGTCGATGCCCCGAGCGGGCCGGTCCGCTTCGCGGTGGCGGCCGAGGTCTCGCGGCAGCAGCCGGTGGTGGTAGCGGCGGCTGCGCTGTCCCGCGGCGCGGTGATCCGCGCTGCCGACGTTCAGTTGGTCTCCGCTTCCGCGGTCGCCCCGCGGGCCGACGCCATCCGCTCGCTCGACGACGTGGTGGGCAGAGAGACCACGCGGGCCGTTGCCGCCGGCACGGTCCTCCAGACCTCTTCGGTCCGCTCGCCGCTCGTGATTCGCCGCGGGGAGGTAATCACCGTCTATTCGCGGAGTGCGGGAATTCGCATCCGGACCACGGGCCGGGCCCGGGAGGACGGCAGCCTCGGCGACCTGATTTCCGTCGAGTCCCTGTTGGACCGCAAGGTCTATTCGGCCCGGGTTTCCGGGATCCAGGAAGCGGAGGTCTACGCCCGGGCGATGCGGCCGGCAGCGGCGGGCGATTCGTCCCTTGGCCGCGGGGCGCCTTGATCGAGAAAACGTGTAAACACGCACCCTACCAGGTGAAAGAAAGGAAACGAGAATGAGCGGTTTTCGCTGTTGGCTGGCAGGGAACTTGGCGCCCCTTGCGGGGCTGGTGCTGGCGGCATGGATGGTCTCACCTGCGGCGGCGCAGAGTTCCAGCCTGCTGGGCAACCCGGCGACCCGCAGCAAGCCCTTGACCTTGGCCGACGTCTCCTGGACCTACCAGCCGACTCCGGAGCCGAAGCAGTGGAAGGTGAACGACTTCCTCACGGTGGTCGTCATGGAGAAGTCGCGCATGACCCGCGAAGGGCAGGTCGATCAGCGGAAGAAGGCGGAGGGCGCGATGGCGCTGACCGACTGGATCCTCTTCGACGGCATCAGCATCCAGCCCGATCCGCAGACCGCCGGCGACCCGAAAATCGCCGGCATCCTCGACAACAAGTACCGGGCCCAGGCCAACCTGCAAAACCGCGACCTCTTGGAGGCGGACATCCAGTGCGTGGTCACCGACGTCCGCCCGAACGGCACGCTGGTGATCGAGGGGCACAGCGTGGTCAAGCTCGACGAAGAGGAATGGGAGCTTTCTTTGAGCGGCATCGTCCGGCCGGAGGACATCCTGCCCAACAACACGGTCAAGAGCGAGAAGATCGCCGAGAAGCGGATCCTCCGCCGCTCCGCCGGCCACGGGCGCGACGGGCTCCGCCGCGGGTGGCTGATCAAGATCCTCGATCGGGTCACCCCCTTCTAACCCGGATTGTTCCTAGGAGCGGTAGCACGGGTCTCCAGCGTGTGTTTGGAGAAGACAACCAAGACGCCTGTCCTACGAAACGGCATGTAAGGTGCCTTTGCCATGAGAAACGACTGGATGCGTCGCTTGGGGTTGGTCCTCGTGGTCGCGGGGTCGTGCGCGGCGGCGATACCCGCCGAGGCAGCGACCCTGCTGAAAACCATTTGCCGCGTCAAGGGCCAGGAAGAGAACACGCTCCAAGGGCTGGGGATCGTGGTCGGCCTGAAAGGGACCGGCGACGGCGGCTCCTCGCTCCCCATGCTCCGCAGCCTGGCGCAGGCGATGCAGTACCTCGGCAATCCGCCGGGCAAGACCGGGCCCATGGAGCTCAAAGACAGCAAGAACGTGGCCCTCGTGCTCGTCACCGCGACCGTTCCCGCCCAGGGCGCACGCCAAGGCGACAAGATCGATTGTACCGTTGCCTCGATGGGATCGGCCAAGAGCCTGGCCGGCGGGCGGCTGTTCAACACGCTCCTGATGGGCCCGGACCCGAAGAACCCCCGCGTCTATGCCACGGCCGACGGCCCGATCACCCTGGACAACGCCACGCAGACGACCACCGGCCGAATCCACGGCGGGTGCCGCTTGGAAGAGGACTTCTTCAACGTCTTCGTCAAGGACGGAAAGATCACGCTGGTGCTCGACAAGAACCACGCCGACTTCCAGGTGGCCTCGGAAATCGCCGGCCTGATCAACAAGAGCCAGGTCGGGTTCCAATCGAGCAGCGTTGCGCCCGCCCGGCCCCTCGACCAGTGCAACATCGAGGTCTTCATTCCCCGGCAATACTCCGAGGAGCCGGTGGAGTTCGTCTCCCAGGTCCTCGCGCTGTCGATTCCGGAGCCCCAGATAGGGGCCCGGGTGGTGATCAACGAGCGGGCCGGGAGCATCGTCATCAGCGGCGACGCGGAGATAGGGCCCGTCGTCGTCACGCACAAAAACATCGTGGTGGAGGCCGGCGCCGCCACGGCGGTTGCCCGCTTCGTCCCCCTCGATCCCAAGAACGAGGCGCCGACGCTCAAGTCCCTGGTCGAGGCGCTCAACGCCGTCCGCGTGCCCACGGAAGACGTCATTGAGATCATCAAGGGGCTGGAGCGCAACGGCAAGCTGCACGCCAGGTTGATCATCGAGTGACGCCGGCGAGCCCCGGGATTGCCCCGGCCGTCCCAAGCGACAAGGAAGTATGCGATGAACGTAAGCCCCGTCGGTTATCGTCCGGTTGACCTGGCCGCGGCACGTCCGGCCCAACTGAAAGTGCCCGGACGGCTGGGGCCAAGCGATGCGCGCCCCGGCGGCGCACCCAAGGCGGCAGACGCGGCCGCCGAGCAAGAGGTCCTGCGGCGGACCTTCGAATCGGCCATCGGCCAGACGCTCTTCGGCCAGATGCTCAAGGCGATGCGGAAGTCGCAGGGCAAACCGGCCTACTTTCACGGCGGAAGGGCCGAAGAAGCCTTCCAGCAGCAACTCGACCAGGTGCTTGCCGAGAAGATGGCCCAGTCGAGCGCGCCCAGTTTCGCCGGGCCGATGTTCGAGCTGTTCTCGCTCCAGCGCAAATGAGGCCGGAAGTAGATCTACTGCCCACTGCCTGCTGCCTACTGCTTACTGCCCACCTCCCTGCCGACTGCACCAATGGATGCTCCCTGGGAATCCGAACTGGCCCGCTTCCTGCAAGACCTCTTAGCCGCACAGGACAAGATGCTCGACGTGCTGGTCCGCAAGCGGAGAATGATCCTGGACGCCGACGCGGCGGGCTTGTCCGCGGTGGCCGGCGAGGAAGCCCGGCTTATGGAGACCCTCCAGGCGTGTCTGGACCGGCGGGACGAACTCCTCGAGCGGGCGCGGCGAGACGGGCTCCCGGCCGGCAGCATTCGGTCGCTCAGCGCGGCGGTGGCCAGCCCGTCAGGCAAGGGCTTGGTTGACCAAGCCCGCCAGGCTTCCCATCGCGCCCGGCTCTTGCAGCACCACAGTCTTACCAACTGGGTCTTGGTCCAAAAGACCCTGATACATCTTTCGCAGTTGTTGGAGATTATCGCGACCGGCGGGCGAATCCAGCCGACATATGGAAAAGGTCAACCGGTCTGCGCCACCGGCGCGCTCGTCGACCGGGAAGTCTAGGCGGAATCGGCAAGCCCGCGAACCTGCGAAAGAGTCGCCATGTCGCTCTTCGGCTCCATCCGGATGGCGAGCAACGCCCTGCAAGCCGACCAGATCGCCTTGCAGGTCATCGGGCAGAACATCGCCAACGCCAACACGCCGGGGTACATCCGCGAAGAAGTCCTCCTGGCCCCGGCGCCCACGCAACGGATGGGCAGACTCCTGCTGGGGCTTGGGGTCGAAGTCAAGGCGGTTTACCAGAAAATCGACAAGTTCCTGGAGGAGCGACTCCGCGGGGCGGTCAGCGACCAGGCCAGCGCCGAGACCCGCGAAACCACCTATACCCAACTGGAACAGCTCCTCGGCGAACTGTCGAAAACCGACATCAGCACGGCGATGACCAGTTTCTTCTCCAGCATCTCGGAGATCCTCAATCAACCCGAGAGCATCTCCGCCCGCAATCTCGCCGTGCTCAACGGCGACACGCTGGCCCAGGAGATCCGCCGGCTGACCAGCCGGGTCGAGGAGGCCCGCTCGGACATTAACAGCCGCGTCACGGCGATGGCCGACGACATCAACCGGCTGATCGAAGAAATCCGCATGCTCAACGTGCGGATTGCCGCCACCGAAGGCGGCGACACCTCCACCAGTGACGCCGTAGGCCTCCGCGATCAGCGCTGGGTGGCGCTGGAGAACCTGGCGAAACTGATCGACATCCGGGCGCGGGAGCAACCCAATGGAACGATCACCGTATACATCGGCGGGGAGTTCCTCGTTTCCGAGGGGATCTCGCGGCCCGTCGAGTTGACGTTGGAGAGCGACCGCGGGTTGGCCGCGGCGTTCGTCGAAATGTCGCAAACCAATGCCCGAATCGAGCTGTCGGGGGGCGAGCTCCACGGCCTGATTGCCTCCCGCGACGACGTCCTGGGCGGTTTTCTCGACAAAATGGACAACTTCGCCGGAACCCTGGCCTTTGAGTTCAACAAGATCTTCTCCAGCGGCCAGGGGCTCAACGGATACCAGGAGCTGACCAGCCAGTCGTACGTCGACGATCCCGACCGGCCGCTCAACGACGCGGGCCTGCCGTTCACCCCGGTCAACGGCTCGTTTCAGGTGTTGATCTACGACAAGGAACGCAAGGTGACCCGGACCACCGACGTCCTGGTCGACCTGGACGGCGTGGACCCGACCTCGCAGACAACTCTGAACAGCCTTGCAGCCCGCCTGAACCAGATCAACAGCATCTCGGTCCAGGTAACGGGCGACGGGAATCTGTCGATCACGAGCAACTCCGCGCTCCACGAGTTCAGTTTTGCCAACGACACGAGCGGCGTCCTGGCGGCCCTGGGGATCAACACGCTTTTTACGGGCTCCGGGGCGCACGATCTGGGCATCAACCCGGCGATTGCCGAGGACCCGGCGAAGTTCGCCGCGAGCCGCGGCGGGATCGGGGCGGACACCGCGAACGCCATCGAGATGGCGGAGTTCCCCGACAAGCCGATCGAGTCCCAGAACGGGGCCTCGATCTCGGTGGTGTTCGATCGGATCGTCGGCGAGACCACACAAGGCTCGACGGTCACCCACGCCGCGGCCGAGGGCGCCCGCGTGTTTGAAGAGACCCTCCGCGGCCAGAAACTGGCGATCAGCGGGGTCAACATCGACGAGGAGGCGGTCCACATGATGGCCTACCAGAAGGCCTTCCAGGCCACCGCCCGCTACATCGCCGCGCTCGACGAGATGTTTGAGATGCTGGTGAACCTGTAACATGGCCATCATCGGGATCCCCAATACCCGGATCAGCGATCTGTTCGTCCGCCAGCGGCTGCTGGACCAGTTGCGGAGCGACCAGATCGGCCTGTTCCGCCTGCAGACCCAATTGAGCACGGGCCGGAAGTTCGAGCTTCCCAGCGAGGCCCCGTCTGCCGCCCTGCGAGTCATGAGCCTGCAGCGGCTTCTGGAATACAAGGAGCAGGCGAAGAGCAACCTGGCTACGAACCAGTCGTATCTCAGCGCCACGGACACGGCGACGTCGCAGATTTCGGGCATGATGGCGGAAGTCCGCGGCGTCGCCTTGGAAGTGATCGGCACCGTCTCCAGCGACGTTCAGCGCCGCGCCGCGGCCGAGCAGGTCCAGCAGGCCCTGCGGCAACTGATCGACGCCGGCAATCAGAAGTTCCGCGGCCGCTACTTGTTTACCGGCTCGCAGACCACGGTTCAGCCTTTCACGGCGCTCGACGACAACGTGGTCCGCTACGACGGCAACGAAGAACGGCTGTCCAGCTTCGCCAACGTCGATCTCTTGTTCGACACCAACCTCCAGGGGAACGAGGTGTTCGGGGCAATCTCCGATCCGGTGCGGGGCAGCGTCGATCTCAATCCCGCGGTGACCCGCGATACCCGCCTGGCGGACCTCCGCGGCGGGCGCGGCATCACCCGGGGGAGCATCGCCGTCTCGGACGGCGTCAGCACCAGGATCATCGACCTCAGCGGCGCCGAGACGGTCGGCGACCTGGCCGCCATGATCCACGCCGATCCGCCGGCGGGCAACGCGATCACCGCGGAGATCACGCCCACGGGGTTTACCCTTCAGCTAGCCAGCGGCAACCTGACGATCCAGGAAGTCAGCGGCGGCACCATGGCCGCCGAGCTGGGGATTCTCAACGAGGCGGGCGCCGGCACCAGCCCTATCCGCAGTGCCGATCTCGATCCCATCGTCCGTCCTACGACGAGCCTGACGGACGTCCTCGGCACGCGGGCCAGCGCCGTGCTCCGGCCCCCGGGCCCGGACAACGACGTCGTTTTCCGGGGCGGCCGCAACGGCGATGAGCTCAACGGGGTGACGATCTCGCTCATCGACGACGGCACCGCTTCGGCCGGCAGTGAGACGGTCACCTACGATCCCGTGGCGAAGACGCTCGTGATCAACATCGAGGACGGCTACACCGAAGGCATCAACGTCGTCGAGGCCGTCAACGCGGCGTATGCCGCGGGACTGGTCCCCTTCCAGGCGGAGCTGGACCCGTTCGACACCCGCTACGGCGGGGGCCTGGGACTGATCGACAGCTCCACGACCTTGCCTACGGTCACGCAATACGGCAGCGGGACCAATTTCGATCGGGAGTCCGGGCTCCAGATCCTCAACGGGGGACCGACCCCGCTGACAATCGACATCTCCGAGGCCGTCACGGTCGAAGACCTGCTCAACACCCTGAACACCTCCGATGCCGGCGTCCTGGCGGAGATCAACGCCGACCGGACGGGGATCGACGTGCGCTCCCGGCTGAGCGGGACCGACTTCGCCATCGGCGAGAACGGGGGCATCACCGCCAGCCAATTGGGCCTGAGGACCTTCACCGCGGACACCAAGCTGGCAGACCTGAACTTCGGGCGCGGCGTTTCGGACTACGAGGGCTTCGGCGTGCCCGGCGTCACTGCGGACGGCGTCGATTTCACCATCACCCGCAGCGACGGGGTGACCTTCGAGATCGACATCCACGACGCCACGACCATCGGCGACGTCGTGGACCTGATCAACGACAACCCGGTCAACCGCAATACCGATCTGGGCATCCCGTTGGTGGCGCGCCTGGCCGCCTACGGCAGCGGCATCGAGCTGGTCGACAGCAGCACGGGGCCCGGCCAGCTCACGGTCACGCGCGCCGCTCTCAGCCTGGCGCCCTACGACCTGGGATTGATCCCCAGGGGCCAGGAGAGCAACTCGGTCGCGGCCTCGGGGGAGGTCGCCCAAGCCACGGTCGTCTCCGCCGGGCTCAACAGCGACCTGCTCGTCCGGGGCGTCCGAAACGCGCCGGAGACGCTCGGGACGCGGCTCGTCGTCGAAGACAGCGGACTGGGGCCGGGAAGCGAATACATCCATTTCAGCGTCGATCCGATCACACAGGTCAAGACCGTGACCTTGGGGATCACGCCGGGAGCGACCCGGGCGATCGACGTGATCGACTTGTTCCGCAACGGGGCGAACGTGGATCCCGAGGTTCGGGAGATGTACGCGATCGACCTCGATCCGGCGGACGGCTCGCCGAACGACGGTTCCGGGCTGGTGGACCTCACTCCTCCCGGGACCTGGACGCCGATGGTGTCGCAGCCGGCGAGCATCTTGACGGGCGCCGACGTCGATCCCCTGGAAACCGACGGGCTTTTCACCGCGCTAGTGCGCCTCCACCACGGACTGATCACGAACGACTTGTGGGAGATCGATCGGTCCATCGCGATGCTCGACCAGCGCACGGTCGACATGAACTTCGCCCGCGCCGAGCTCGGGGCCAGGCAGCAGGCCCTCGACGTCCTTAAGCAACGCGCAGACTCCGAGGAGATCGAGCTGCAACAGTCTCTCTCGCTCGATTACGACGCGGACATCGTCGAAGTGATCTCCTCACTCACCGCCAGGCAGACGACTTACGAGGCCGGTCTTAGGGCGACGGCGCAAATCATGCGAATGTCGCTGTTGAATTACCTGTAAACGACGTTGCGTGATTCCGGGAGGGCAAGACTGCGGCCGAGCCGCGCCTTTGATCGCCAAGCTCGCGTTTTGCGCCCCGCCCGGCAGAAGCCTCGCCCTCCCGTGATCGCGAAACCCTACTTATCTATTTTTCCTGACCTTCCGAAATTTACTCGACCGATAGACCCTATGTGTGCTATCCCGTTTTGCCATCGTGTGCAGATTAGCAAAATGGGGAGCCCCGCCAAACGTTTCGGACTGGTTCGGTTCTCCGGAAACGACTTGCCGGCATTTCGGGGATTTTTCCCGGGTTGCCGGTAACGGCTGCCGATCATTCCGCCCGACAAAGACGCGCCGGCAGGAATCGAGAGTTCAGGGCGTGCATCGGTTCGCCGCCTACCCCCCGACTGGCGAACTACCCCAGCGAAGGAGCCATCGATGCTGGTCTTATCCAGACAACTCGATGAGAGCATTGTCATCGGCGAGAACATCGTCGTGACGATCGTCGATATCCGTGGAGACAAGGTCCGACTGGGGATCGAGGCCCCGTCGGAGATCCCCGTCCACCGACGGGAGGTCTTTGAGGCCATCCAGCGCGAGAACCTCCGAGCCAGTCAGATGGCTCCAAAAGGCACGCCGGATGTTGCGGCCCCAAAACCCGGTGAATCGGCGCCGTCCAAGAGCGGCTGAGGCCGCCGGAAGGTGGGTATCTAAGGCGTGTATCGGTCATTCCAACCATTCAGGGCAGAATATACCGCTGTTGCGGCCGTAGTCGTTTTCCTTCGGCTCGATTGCCAGGGAAGCCGACATAGACGATCAGGCATCTACTGAACCAAATGCACACTCGGCGAGAAATTGCCTAAAGTACGCATCTTGCCAAACCGATAACGGCCGATAGGTCCCACCGTAACGCGACCGAACCGCCGGTTTTCCGCGCGGCCGCCCCAAGCGCTGGTGCCTTGGGACGGTTCCCTACCACACATTCCATAACAACCAACCAAAACACCGTACCGTACACCGCCCTTTGAAGCTCGCCAGCCGAGGGCGGCCAACCGTCAAGCTGGTCCGGAACCACCGACTCCCCGCACTCCGGTCAGGCTTGAAATTTACCCACACTAGGAGAGGTTTCTCGCATGACCCGTATTAACACCAACGTCAGTTCGCTCACCGCCCAGAAGACTCTGGCGCGCACCAACGTCCAGTTGCAGGAAGCACTGACCCGATTGAGCACCGGTTTGCGGATCAATTCGGGCAAGGACGATCCGGCCGGCTTGATCGCCAGCGAAATCCTTCGCAGCGACATCGTCAGCACCCAGAAGGCGATCTCGAACACCGAGCGGGCCAACCAGATGATCGCCACGGCCGACAGCGCCCTGGGCCAGGTCAGCTCGCTTTTGAACGACATCCGCGGGCTGGTCGAAGAGGCGGCCAACAAAGGCGCCCTAAGCGACGAGCAGATCTCGGCCAACCAGTTGCAGATCGACTCCTCGCTCTCGGCCATCAACCGCATTTCCCAGACCACGAAGTTCCAAGGCCGCGGTTTGATTGACGGCAGCCTCGACTTCATCACCACGGCCTCCACGATCTCGACGATCGAGGACTTCAAGGTGAACCAGGCGAACCTGGGCGCCGTGGGCCAGGTGGACGTGAACGTGGACATGACCACGGCCGCCACCCAGGCCACGATCACCAGCGCCTCGGGCGACGCCCTCGCCGTGGCCCAGCTCGAGTTCTCGCCGCGTGCCAGGTTGGGCTTCAACGCCGCCGCCGTGGAGATCGATCTTGTCGCCACGACCGTGGGACCGCAATACGAGGGCGTCAGTCTCATTTTCGTCAACGACTTGGCGGGCGACTTCGCGACCGCCACCTACGACCAGGACGCCAAGACCATTACGGTCCACTACGACCTCACGGCCGGTACTACGGCTGGTACCTTGGTGACGGCCCTGGACGGGCTCACCGATTTCGAGGCGGTCCTGCAAACCGGTCTCGCAGCCACGGTCCTCACTGCCGTGGACGGAACGTATTCGACCGCGTCGCCCTCGTTGAACTTCGAGGCGGCGACGGTCGGGGCCGACTACAACGGCGTTTCCGTGAGCGTCCAGGCCTCAGGTCTCGCCGGTGGTGGTTTCCAAGCGACCTGGTTCTCGGCCTCCAAGCGGTTGGTCGTAACGATCGACAACAGTGCAGCGCGGGCGCTTGCGACGGTCGCGACGGACCTCGACACGGCGCTCTCTGGCATCTTCAACGTCACCGCCACGGGGACGACCTCCATCCGTGGGAACGACGCCAGTATCCTGCCCGCGGAGACCAAGGCCGTCACCAATAGCGGCATTTCGGGCTACATCCGCTCCGGGTTCTCGGCCGCCACCCGCGCCAACGCCACGCTCAGTTTTGCACCTGCCGTGACGGCCTCTTTGGTGACCGGCGGTGCCGGTACTCCGGCCATCGTGGACATCAAGTCCAAGACCCTGGGCACCGCCGCCAACGGCGTCGCGATCAGCTTCCTGGACGACGTGGCGGTGACACAGGGCAACGAGTACGCCGTGTACGATAGCGGAGCCAAGACCCTCGTCGTACACTACCTTGGCGGCACCTCGACGGTAGCCAACGTGGTCACCGCGATCAATGCACTGGACGATTGGACCGCCGTGAACACCGAGCCCGGCGAGGACGCCGACGCCGTAGCTGCGGCAGGGCAATCGACCTACACGACGGCTACCGACACGCTGGAGATCGCGGCCCTAAACCCGGGCGCCGACTACAACCACATCCAGATCAAACTGGAGACGGTGGACGGCCTGGGTACGCCCAGAGCCCTCTACGATGCGACGGCCAAGGAGTTGACGATCCAGATCGACGCCGACGGATCGGAGACCCTGGCGAGCCTGAAGACCGCGGTCGATGCCCTGGCGCAGTTTAGCGCGGCCGCGCACACTCGCGGACCCGGCCGGGTCTACGGCGGGCAGGTGGACGCCACCGCCATAGCCAACACGAGCGCCACCGGCGGAAATACCCTGCTGGCCGACATGAACCTCGAAATCGCCGGCAAGTTCGGGGCCGAGGTGTTCAACTTCAACACGGGCACTTCGGTCAACCAGATGGCCACGGCGATCAGCCTGGTTTCCGACTCGACCAGCGTGTCGGCGACGCAGAGCAACGGACTCTTAACGATGACGTCCATCGAGTACGGCTCGAAGCAATTCGCCGCAGCCACGGTCACCAGTGAAGGCACCGCCGGCACCTTCAAGAATGCGCTGAGCGACTACCGGGCGACCGGGACCGACGCCGTGGCGACGATCAACGGCATTGCCGCCGTGGCCGACGGCAACGTGCTCTCGATCATCACCTCGACCCTGGACCTGAGCCTCCAGGTGACCGCGGGCTCGACGGCCGACTTCAACTTCGCCATCACCGGCGGCGGGGCCCTCTTCCAGATAGGTCCCGAAGTCGTCGCCAACCAGCAGTCCCGCATGGGCATCCAGAGCGTCAATACCGCCCGACTGGGCGGCGCCGATGGAATGCTCTACCAGCTTGCCTCCGGCCAGGCTGCGTCGCTGGCCAACAACGTCGGGCTGGCGGCCAAGATCGTGGACGAGGCGACCACCGCGGTGACCACGCTCCGCGGCCGGTTGGGCGCCTTCCAGAAAACGACGCTCGACACCAACGCCAAGGCCCTCAACGACACCTTGGAGGCCCTCACCGCCGCGGAAAGCTCGATCCGCGACGCCGACTTCGCGGCCGAGACCGCCAAGTTGACGCGGGCCCAGATCCTGTCGCAATCCGGCTTGGCGGTGTTGGCCATCGCCAACCGTGACCCGCAAAACGTCCTCGCCCTGCTGAGGTAATTGCGGCGATACGCGAGACGAAAAGCAGAACCGGTCCGCCTCGGCGTTTGGGGCGGGCCGGTTTTGTTTTGCGGGGCCAGAGGGTTCAGGGTTCAGGGGCCAAGTGTCAGCACTCGCGGGCCCCCTTTCGATGATCGAGATGACCAAGTGACAGCATTCGCAGGCCCCCAGAACACGACAATCCCATGAAGGGAAGTACGGGTTCCTCTTCTCTGTACGTGCCTGAAGTGCAGGGCCAAACAGAGAAGAGGAATCCGTACTCGCCCGTAATGGTCATAGCCAGAACTCCCAGGAGACGCGATCAAAGGGCCCGCGAGTGGTGGCACTCGGGGGGCCCGCGAGTGCTGACACTTGGCCGTTCAGGGTTCAGGAAGTGGAGAGTCGGCAGCCTGTTCTGAACCCTGAACCCTGAACCCTCTCGGCGGCAGAATTGCTAACTTTTGCCCAGCTTGACAGCCGACTTGGAGTAAAGGGTAACCGCAAGGGAAACAATCTCGTTGCGCGCCGAGACTGCCATGGGACGCATCCAGAGCGACGTCGGTCTGATCACGGGGATGCAGATCGGGAAGACCATCGAGGCCCTGATGAAGATCGCGGCCCGGCCCCGCGACATGCTCACCGAGCGGACCAACACGCTCAAGAAGGAGCAGGTGGCCGTCACCGAGCTGTCCGCCCTGCTCATGGCCGTGCGGTACCTTGCCGACAACCTCGGCAAGGCCGACGTTTTTCAGAAACTCAAGATCACCAGCGGCAACGACGCCGTCCTCGGGGCGACGCTCACCGGCAAGCCCGGCGCCGGCATCTACCAGTTCACCCCGCTCCGCACCGCCGAATACCAGCAGTTCTTCAGCTCGGGCGTGGCCAGCGACCGCGATCCCCTCGGCGGCGGCACGCTCACGTTTCGCTTCGGCGACAACGTCCGGCGAAGCGCAAGCCTGGACTTGTTCGGCGGCGGGACGGGCTTCGTTCGCGGCAAAATCCGCATCACCGACCGCAGCGGGGCCAGTGCCGAGATCGACCTCTCGGCCGCCCAGACGCTCGACGATGTGCTGGAAGCCATCAACGCCAGCTCGGCGATCAACGTCTCCGCCGAAGTCGTCGGGGACCGCATCCGCTTGTCCGACCGCACCGGGCAGACGCAGTCCAACCTCATGGTCCAGGAGGTGGGCCGCGGCACCACCGCCGCTTCCCTCGGGCTGGCGGGGATCGACGTGGCCGCTCCCCTGGCCGACGGGCAAGACCTCCTCCGCCTGACCGAGGGCACCGCGCTCGGCGAGCTCAATGACGGCAACGGAATCGTCACGAGCACGGTCCTGCCCGACATCGCATACACTCTGAGCGACGGGACGACCGGCCAGATCGACCTCTCGCCGGTGCCGTCCGGCGGGGGCACGGCCCAGCGCGAAAGGACGCTGGGGCAGATCCTCAGCGTCATCAACGCCGCCCAACCGGGCAAGCTCAAGGCCGAGATCGCCCCGGACGGCGACCGGCTCATCGTTACCGACCTCACCGCCGGCAGTGGGGCCTTCAGCCTGGAATCGCTCTACGACTCCACGGCCCTGGCGGACCTCGGCCTCAGCGGCGCGGCCGCAGGCGGTGTAATCACCGGGCGGCGGCTCCTCGGCGGGCTCCAGACGGTGCTCCTCTCGAGTCTCGGCGGCGGCAAGGGTCTGGGCCCCTTGGGCGCACTCCAAATGACCGACCGCAGCGGTGCCTCGGCGACCGTCAATCTTGCGGCTGCCGAAACCCTCGACGACGTCATCGCGGCGATCAATGCCTCGGGAATCGGCATCACCGCCCGGGTCAACGACGCCCGCAACGGGATCCTCCTGGCCGACACGACGGGTGCGCCGTCCGGAAGCCTGATCGTGGCCGACGGCGACGCGACCCAGACCGCCACGAAGCTGAAGATCGCCGTCAACGCCGACCGCGCTTCGGTCAACAGCGGCGACCTGCACCTGAAGGTCATCTCGCACAACACCAAGCTCGACGCCCTGAACGGCGGGGCCGGCGTGGCCCGGGCCAACCTGAAGATCGTCAACAGCCGCGGCCAGTCGGGGTGGGTCAACCTCGCCGACAGCGAAATCCAGACCGTCGGCGACGTGATCCGCGCCATCAACCGCCTGTACCTCAACGTCCGCGCAGAGCTGAACGCCACGGGCGACGGGATTGCCCTGGTCGATTCCAGCCAGGGGAGCGGGCGGCTGCACGTCGAATCGTCCGGCTCCACCGCCGCGGCAGACCTCCACCTCGACGCGGCCGCCGTGGATACCACCGTCGACGGCAGCCCGGTCCAGCTCCTCGACGGCACCACCACGGAGACAATCCAGCTTGGCGCCGACGATTCGCTGGCCGACTTGCGGAGCAAGATCGCGGCGACCGGAGCGGGCGTGAGCGCCCAGATCCTCGTCGACGGCTCCAGCAGGCCGTATCACCTGTCGCTGATGAGCCCGCACGCCGGCCGAGCGGGACAACTGGTCGTCGATGCCTCCGGTCTGGACCTGCCGCTCACGGAGACCAGCCGGGGCCGCGACGCCTTGCTGCTGGTGGGGGCGCCGGGCACCGGCGCGTCCCAGGTGCTGCTGGCTTCATCCACCAATGAGTTCACCAACGCCCTGCCGGGCGCCACGCTCCAGATCAAGCAGCCGAGCGACACTCCGGTGACGGTTCGAGTGGACACGACCGACTCCGACGTGGTGGCCAACGTCAAGACGCTGGTCGACAACTACAACAAGTTCCGCAAGAAGCTCCAGGACGACACGGTCTACGACGTCCAGACCAACAAAGGCTCGGTCCTCACGGGAGACGCCGCCGCGCTGCGGCTGGACACCGAGCTCTCCTACCTCTTGAGCAGTCGCTTCGTCGGCGCCGGAAAGGTGCAGACGCTGGCGGAACTCGGCATCAACCTGAAGGACAACGGAACGCTGGAGCTGGACGAGGCCAAGCTGAAGGCCAGGTTCGCCGCCGACCCGCAAGCGGTCCAGGATTTCTTCACGAAGAAGACCACGGGGTTCTCGGCGAAGCTCGCCCAGCTCATCGACCGGCTTTCCGGCCGCGACGTCTCGCTCCTGGACCAGCGGCTCAAGACCCTGAGCCTCAAGATCGAAGAGAGCCAGGCGCGGATCGACTTCCTCGACAAGCGCCTCGAGGTCGAGCAAGAGCGCCTTTACATGGAGTTCTACCGCATGGAGCTGGCCGTGAGCAAGCTCCAAACCCAATTGACCGCCCTGGAGGCCTTCAACCCCCTGGAACCGTGGACCAGCACCAGCACCAGCAGCAGCTAAGACCAGTAGACTCTCCTCCGCCGGTAAGGCATACCGCCTGACGAGCCGCCCGCAACCGGCCGCCCCGCGGAAAGGATGCACCCATGGGAACTTCAGCACGCGAAAACTACATGGCCGCGGAAGTCCTCACCGCCCCGCCGCAGAAGCTCCACCTCATGCTCATTGAAGGGGCGATCCGCTTTGCCGAGCGGGCCCGACAGCACTGGCGGGCCGGCAAGAACCACGAGGCCTCCGAGGCCCTGATCCGCGCCCAGGACATCCTTGGGGAACTGACGGCTGAACTAAACGTCGAGGGCCGCAGCGATCTGGTCAAGAAGACCGCCGGCGTCTATCTCTTCATCTTCCGCAGCCTCACGGAGGCCGGCTTGCACCGCGACGAGTCCAAACTCGACGCGGCCCTCAAGGTCCTGGAGGTCCAGCGCGACACCTGGCGCCAGGTCTGCCGGCAGATCGCCCCTCAGGATGCCGCAGCGGCGGCAGGCACTCAGAGCGCCGTCTACCGGCAAGCCCCCACCGCGGCCCCCATCCTTCCCCCGAAGCTCGCGATCGATCCCACGCCCGGCGAGCCCTGTGCGGGCGGCTTCTCGCTGGAAGCGTGAAGCGAGAACCGGCTCCTCCGCTGCGCCGGAGTCCCGCGGGGACTTCCGACGTCTCGCAGATTTTGGAAGTCCGTTCGGCTGTGGCTTTGCCGCAACGAGGTGTCACGGTCTCCGCGGTGGTTCTTTCCCTCGCCCACGGCTCTCGGTAAACTCGGGGGATGCCCTGACTTCCTTCCCCGTTTGCGCTGGAATACGATCCGTGAGCAAGGCCCGGCAGTTGATTCGCGTCGGCCACAGCCCCGACCCCGACGACGCCTTTATGTTCTATGCCCTGGCCCGGGACAAGATCGACACGGGCCGGTACCGCTTCGAACATGAGCTGGTCGACATCGAGACCCTCAACCGCCGGGCCTTTGCCGGGGAGTTGGAGCTCACGGCTGTAAGCCTCCACGCCTATGCCTACCTCACCGATCGCTACGTCCTCTGCACCTGCGGTGCAAGCATGGGCGACGGCTACGGCCCGATGGTCGTGGCCCGGACCAAGTGCCCGGTCCAGTCGCTGGCCGGCAAGACGATCGCCGTCCCGGGCACGCTGACCACGGCGTTTCTCGCCCTGCGAATGTGCGTGCAGGGCAAGCCTCAGCACGTTGTCCTGCACCAGACTTCCGAAGTCTCCAAGACTTCGGAAGTCTCCGCTTTTCAGCACGTGGTTGTGCCTTTCGATCAGATCCTGGACGTGGTGGCCGCGGGCGAGCACCAGGGCCGACCGATCGACGCAGGGCTGATCATCCATGAGGGCCAGCTCACCTACGGCGAGCACCGGTTGGAGCTGGTCGTGGACCTGGGCCGCTGGTGGCTCGACAAGACCGGCCTGCCGCTCCCGCTGGGGGCCAACGCGATCCGCAAGGACCTCGGGTCCGAGACGATCCGCGACGTGAACCGGCTCTTGCGTGAGAGCATCGAGTACGGCCTGGACCACCGCGAAGAGGCCCTCGGCTACGCCCTGGGCTTCGGCCGCGGCCTGGACCACGAGAAGGCCGACCGGTTCGTCGGCATGTACGTCAACCGGTGGACGCTCGACTTCGGACCCCGCGGCCGGCAAGCGGTCGCCGAACTCCTGGCCCGCGGCCACGCGGCGGGGGTGATTCCCAATCGCGCGGTGCCGGAGTTCGTCGAGTGAGCAAATCCAAAGTGCTTCCCAGTAGGACCGGCGTCTCCCGATCAGAGCGGCAGGTAAACGATCCGACTTGTCCACTCCTGCGGATCAGTGCCGAGGGCTATGATTTCAAGATCCCGGACAAGGTCCCCAATGGTCACGCGAAGCTGGTGCGCGAAAACCAAGCCGGCAAACGCCCTTCCTTGAGCCTGCCACCGCTCCGCGAGGGCCTTGAAACGAATGTCTTGCGTGAACACAACGCGACCCAAGTGACGAGCGCGCTCTAGCAGTTCATCATCACTCCACTGCCTCGCCCCGTTCTCCACGGCAGTGAGCACATCCAGCCCTCGACGACGCAGTTGTTCCACAATCGACCGGGGGACGTGAACATCCATGTAGAGCGGGACGGCCATTCACGACTGCCCTTTTGCTTTGAGCCGCATGACGAAAGGAGGCGGCGTCGCCTGGATTCGCGCTTCCTCAGCCTCGTGCCAGTCGGCTTCGATCTCGGCCTCGATCTCCGCCTTGTGATCGAAGTAATAGGCCATTGCCGCATGGGCTTCCGCGGGCGTCAAGTAAGGGTGCTGGCGGCACATCTCGTCCACGGACCAGCCGTGGGCGAGATAGTCCATGACGATCTGCGCCACTCGGACCCGAGGCGTGCGCCGCAGCCGGGCCGCTTGGCCTTCCTCTTTCTCGATGTGGGGGTATGTGATTTCTGTTGCCATAAGGGCCTTCGCTACCGCAGAACCTGTTTGCTCTCGGGGGGGGCGGCCTGGGCGCTTCAATACTCCAGCTTACGCCACGGCACGTGAGGTTTCAACGGGCGTAACGCGCCCTGCGACCAACTACCGGAAGTACTCCGGCTCGTTGCCGGGTTTCCATTTGATGTTGCAGCCGACGCTCGGTTTCTGGTCCGCGGAGGGGGGCTTGCCCACCAGCACGGCGTCCAGCGCCGCGCGGAGATCCTGGCCGGTCACGGGCACGTCGCTCCCCGGCCGGCTGGAGTCCATCTGGCCGCGATAGACCAGCTTGCGGTCCTTGTCGAAGAGGAAGAAATCGGGCGTGCAGGCCGCGCGATAGGCCCCGGCCGCTTCCTGCGCCTCGTCCACGAGATACGGAAACGTGTAGCCGCGAAAGGCGACCTCTTCGGCCATCTTCTCCGGCGCGTCGTCGGGAAAAGCCTCGAAATCGTTGGAGTTGATCCCCACGACGGCCACACCGCGGGCCTGGTAGTCGCGGGCAAGCCGGGCGATCCCCGCGGCCACGTGCTTCACGTACGGGCAGTGATTGCACAGGAAGATCACCAGGAGCGCCGGGGCCGAGCGGAAGTGGTCGCGCGAGACGATCTTGCCGGTGGTGTCGCGCAACCGGAACTCGGGGGCGGCCGTGCCCAAGGGAAGCATCGTGCTGGCGGTCTTGACCATGGGAGTCACCTCAATCACTTCTGGATGGGAACACGCGCAGGGCTCGCTGCGCTCGTCCCGCCTGCGACTGCCCGACGCGGAACGCCGCAACGAGGCCAGCCCAAGTTACGCTACTTGACTTCTATTCTAACAGGCTTTCGCCGTGGATGAAGCGTAAGGAAGCCGGCAGGGAAATAGACTACCGGCCGCCGCATCCCGGTCGATCGGCTCAAGACCAGGTACTTTACTTTCCGGCTCGCCTCTCCCATACTCCCCGGATGCGGCTGTCGCCGGACGGGCGTGTCGGGATTCTGGGGATCCTCCCGGCCCGGCAGGAGCCTCGCCCTCCGGGAGGAGGAACATGGCGTGGGCCAGTGTGAGGGAATCGCCCGCGGCTGTCGTTTCGGCCATCGTGAGGGTGTGGCATCGTACGAGGTCTTCGGACGGGCGGCAAGGCGGAGGATCATGGGGTTCTTGGATCGGCTGAAGGCGGCGTTTGTCGGCGGCAGGTTGGACGTCAAGAGGCGTTTCGAGTTGTTGCGGGAAGCGATCTCGGGAACGATGTCCAAGTTCTACATGGCCCGGGATCGCCGCACCGGCCGGGTCGTGGGACTGAAGATTCTCGACCGGGAAAAGACCGCGGCCTTCGAGGCCCGATTCCGGGGGATGCACAAGCCGACGGAAGGGGAGATCGCCCTCCACTTCCACCACCGCTGCATCATCCAGACCTACGAACACGGACTGACGACCGAAGGGGCCCAGTACCTGGTGATGGAGTTCCTCGAAGGACCGGGGCTTAACTCCATGATCGTCAGCCGCGACCCGAGGCTGGAGGGCAACCGGGTCAAGTTCCTCCGGCAAGTGGCGGAGGCCCTGGGCGTGGTGCACCGCAGCGGATTCATCCACCGCGACGTCTGCCCCCGGAACCTGATCCTTACCGGCGACGCAGAAACCCTGAAGCTGACCGACTTTGGGCTCACCGTTCCTGCCACACCTCCGTTCATGAAACCGGGAAACCGCACCGGCACCCCGAACTACATGGCCCCGGAGCTGGTCCGGCGCCTGCCCACGGACCCGCGGTTGGACATCTTCGCGTTCGGCGTCACGGCGTACGAGATGTGTACCGGGCAGCTTCCGTGGCAATCGGGGCACACCGGCCAGGTGGCCATGACGCACGACCAGCCGCCCGAGAACATCCGCCGCCTTCGGCCGCGAATCCACGAAGACCTGGCCCGGGCGATCCACCTCTGCCTCGAGCCGGACGCCGCCCGCCGCTGCCCGTCGATGGAGCATTTCTTGGGCCTCATCCGGTTCATCGAGCACGAGGATACGCCGGAGGCATTGTAGGCGAGAGGGGATTGGCATCCCCCTGACGTCGCTACGGGTTGCCTCGCACGTTCGGGCCTCGTATACTGGACCGACCGCGTGGAATCCCACTGGACGGGTCATGTGGCTCACCAAGTGGCCCGGCGCTGCCGTTCGGACCCGAAACCAGGCATGAGACGCGCCACGTACCCGCCGACGGAAGGAGATAGACTCCCATGACGATGGACAAAAGTCTGAAGGTGAACCGGGCCATGGTCCGCAGCCGGAGCGTGCTGACCCGGGCGGAGCGGATCGAAAGACTCAAGACTTCTGACCGCTGGAAAGAGGGGGACAGCCCGGTCGGGCTGGCTAAGGTCCGGGTCTACAAGCTCGCCGTTAAGAAGAAGAAAAAGAAGAAGGAAGAAGAGGAAACGGCGGAACAGCCCGCAGCGACACCTGAGAAGAAGTAGTTGGGGAGGTTTTGATGCGGGTCCACCTGGCGTACGGCCGCACCGGGTTGGAGGTGGACCTGCCCGATCGGAATGTGGTCAAGTGCCTCCGATACCGGCCGGCGGCGCCCCTGGCCGATTTCCAGGAGGCCGTCCGGGACGTTCTGGCCCGGCCGACCGGCGCCGCGCCGCTTGCCGAATTGGCCCGAGGGCGGTCGAGCGCCTGCGTCGTCATCAGCGACATCACGCGGCCGGTCCCCAACGCCGTGCTGCTTCCGCCGATCCTTGCGACGCTCGAACAAAGCGGCATCCCCCGCGACCGGATCCTGATCCTCGTCGCCACCGGGCTGCACCGCCCCAACACCAGGGACGAGCTCGTCGAGATGGTCGGCCCGCCGATCGTGGAAGCCTATCGGATCGAGAACCATCACGGCCGCGAGCTGTCGGAACATGCGTACGTGGGCGAAAGCCCGCGGGGCGTGCCCGTCTGGATCGACAACCGCTACCTCGGGGCCGAGCTGAAGATCACCACGGGTCTGATCGAGCCCCATTTCATGGCCGGCTTTTCCGGCGGTCGCAAGCTGGTTTGTCCGGGCCTGGCCGGCTTTCCCACGATCAAGGCGTGGCACAGTCCGACGTTTCTGGAGCATCCGGGCGCCCGCAGCGGCGTGCTGCGAGACAACCCCGTCCACGAGGAGAACACGTGGATCGCCCGGCGGGCCGGCTGCGATTTCATCGTCAACGCGGTGATCGATGAGAGCCGGCGGATCCTATCCGTCGTCGCCGGCGACATGGAAAAGGCCCTGCACCAAGGCGTGAGCTTCGTCCGCCCCTTGGTCACCGACACGGTGCCCGTGCAGGTAGACATCGTCGTCACGACCTCGGCCGGCTATCCCCTGGATGCCACTTACTACCAGTCGGTCAAGGGGATGGTGGCGGCGATGGAAATCGTCCGGCCAGGAGGGACGATCATCATGGCCGCAAGCCTGAGCGAAGGGATCGGCAGCCCCGAGTTCCGCCGCATCTTCGAGGAGAACGCCTCGCTCGACGCGTTCATGGAGCGGATCCTCACGACGGACTACTTCGTCATGGACCAGTGGCAGGTGGAGGAGCTGGCCAAGGTCCGCCGCAAAGCGAGGGTCAAGGTCGTCGCGGATGGTCTCACGGGTGAGGCCCTCTCGCGGCTGTTCGTGGAGAGCGCCCCCAGTGTCGAGGCGGCCGTGGCCGAGGGCCTGGCCGAATACGGCCCCGACGCCACGATCGCCGTCATCCCGGAGGGGCCGTACGTCATCGCCGAGTTGGCTTGACAAGGCTCCGGGAAGTCCGTCCTCATCAAGCTGCTCGAAGATGAAGACGCCCTAGTCCGTTCCCTGGCGGCCGACGCGTTGGGCGGGATGCGCGCCGATCCCGAGGAAGCGGTCCCCGTGCTTACCAAGGCGACCCTCCCTGCCCTGAAGAAGGCGGCCGCCAAACGCCGCTCCGGCCAGAGTGGCGCCAGCGTCACTGCGAGCATCAAGATGGTGATCGCGAAGCTGCAACGTGCCCCCTGAGGTCTTCCCCCAAGTCACGTCGGCCGGGTCTAGTCGGCCTCAGGAAGAACCGCTCCAACGGGCGCTTGAGGCGGGTGAACCAAGGCTCCTCCTCGGGATGAATCGGCCGCACCAGGATGCTCGCCAGGCCGGCGAGCCGCGCGGCCATCACGTCGGCAAACAACTGGTCGCCCACAACGGCCGTGCGCCGGGCGGCGAAGCCCAACCTACGGATTGCCGCGTGGCATGCGAAGGGAAGCGGCTTGCAGGCCTGGCAGACGAAGGGCAGCCCAAGCCCCTCCGCAAGTCGGCCGATCCGCCGGCTGCGGCCGTTGGACACAAGGCACAGCCCGATGCCCGCCGTACGGAGGCCGTCCAACCACGCCGCCACCTTGGGGGCCGGACGATCGGAGCGGTAGTTCTTCAACGTCCCGTCCACGTCCAGGAGCAGGGCACCCAAGCCCGCCCCGCGTAGACGCTCCACGTCCAATTCCAGGACACTCTCTATCCGGAGATCGGGGGTCACGAGCCGAAACATGGAATTCGCCCAAGGAGCCACTGCGCCTGCCCGTCCGGAGGCGACAGCCCGAGGCCCAATGCAGCCGTATCAACCGTCCAGGGACTCCACCTGGAAATCCTCGATCTGGATCGATGCCCCCTGCTGGAGGAATTTCACCACAATCAACAGCCGGTCCATGCCACGCCGCTTGATCACCATGCCCTCCATTCCCGCCAGGGAGCCGCTGCGGATGCGGACCCGCGTCCCCGGCTGGATGCGGGCCTCGGGAGTCAAAGGGGTCTCGCTCTGGATGAGGCGACGGATCTGCCGCAGATCGTGTTCCAATTCCGGTGTGTCGTCAACCACCAGACAGCGGGAAACACAGTTGGTCGTCAGCGATTGGTAGCGGGCAACCTCGTCCCCACAGAGGAACACGTAGCTGGCAAAGAGGGGAACGTACGATGTCCTGGCCCGTCCGTTGGGGGATCTGAACCTCCGTTTCACTAGCGGCCCATAGTGGGGAATCTCCATCGTCCGCAGCCGCCGCATCAGCTCCTTCTCCCTCCTTGGAAGGGTATATAGGGCCCACCACTGCCGCGCCGGGTCTGCCGCAGGATGCTCGTCCCCCAGCAATCCCTCGGGAAAAATGTCCGGTTCAGGCGGAAGAATAGGCATGAGCGATCCTGGTCCTCTTCGTGAGATGCTTCCTGCGGGGCGCCCGGCGGGTCCGCTGATGAGGCCGGTATCCTAGCAGCATCCCGAGCAACACAACAGTCTACAAGTCTACCTCTGCCGGCGTGTTTGAGAAGGCTCGTCGTTGCCATTGTCCGACGAGGGCTTCTTCCCTTGTGAGAGGGCTCCTTTTCCGCTAACTTGGGGCCGTGGTGGCGACCATCCTGACCCTTCGAAAGTCAGGAATCCCCGGGGCCCGGCGCACGCGTCCAAACTGTGGAGCCAGGCGGTAACATTGTCAGACGGGTCCGATTGACATCGAACCCTGGAAGCCGGATCTATACCTCCATGCCAATCGACATTGCTGTGGTTCCCGTGGCCGGGCGGGGCACCCGCCTCTTGCCCCTCACCAAGAGTCAGCCCAAGGAGATGCTCCCCGTCGGCCGGAAGCCGGTGGTTCAGTACGTGGTCGAAGAGCTGGCCCGCTGCGGGATCGGACGCCTCTTGTTCGTCACCGGCCCGGGCAAGACGGCCATTGAAAACCACTTCGACATCGACGCCGAGCTGGTCGACCACCTCCGTGAGACCGGCAGGGAGGAATTGCTGGGGGAGTTGGCCTTCGAGCGGGAGGACCTGGAGTACTTCTATACTCGGCAGCGGCAGCAGCTCGGCTTGGGACACGCGGTGCTTTGTGCCCGGCCGGTCGTCGGCCGGCAGCCTTTTGCGGTGGCACTAGGCGATTCAATCATCGGGTTGAACGCCCAGTCCCAAGTCGTCCGGACCATGGTGGAACAGTTCAAGATCGTCGGCGCGGACGCGGTGATTGCGTTCGAGGAGGTGCCGCGCGAGGACGTCGTGCAATACGGGATCGCCAAGCCGCGAGGGGCCGCCAACGGGGTCTTCTACCTCGACGACTTGATCGAGAAGCCCGAGGTCTCCGAGGCCCCCAGCAACCTGGCGGTGGCGGCCCGCTACGTCTTCAGCCCCGCGATTTTCGACTGCCTCGTCAGGACCGAGCCTGGTAAAGGGGGCGAGATCCAGTTGACCGACGCGATCCGCCTCTTGATCCGCGAAGGCGGCAAGGTGTTGGGGGTCTGCCTGGCCGGCGGCGAGAAACGCTTCGACATCGGGAACTTCGATAGCTATTTTCAGGCATTCCTCGAATTCGCCCTGGCGGACCCGGTGTACGGGCCCGCACTGCGGGGCCAGGTCGCCCGGCTCATCAGTGTCCGGTGAGGGTCAGCCATGCGCCTGATTCGCAAGCGGGCCCACGCCCGCGCGGGGCTGGTGGGAAATCCGTCCGACGGCTATCACGGCCGCACGATCTCCCTGATCGTCCGCAGCTTCGCCGCCGAAGTGACGCTCTACGAATGGGATCGCGTCGAGATCGTCTGGAGCCAGGAGGACCAGAGCCGGTTCCGCTCCGTCCACGAGCTGGTCCAGGACGTTCGCCTGCACGGCTACTACGGCGGGGTCCGGCTGGTCAAGGCCACGATCAAGAAGTTCGTCGAATTCTGTTCCCGGCAGGGCCACCCGCTCCACCGGCGGAACTTCTCCGTCCGCTACCAGAGCGACATCCCGCGGCAGGTCGGGCTGGCCGGCTCCAGCGCGATCATCGTCGCCACCCTCCGATGCCTGATGGAGTTCTACGGGGTCGCGATCCCCAAGCGGGTCCAGCCCTCGTTGGTCCTCTCCGTGGAGACGGAGGAACTCGGCATCGCCGCCGGGCTCCAAGACCGCGTGATCCAGGTCTACGAGGGGCTCGTCTCCATGGATTTCTCCAGCGAGCGGATGGAGGAGCTGTGCGGGCTGTGGTGCGGCGTGTACGAGCCGCTCGACGCCGGCCTTCTGCCCCCGCTGTACCTGGCCTACAACACCCAGGTCAGCGAGCCGACCGAGGTGATCCACAACAACCTCCGCGCCCGCTATCGGCAGGGGGAGCCGGCGGTCCTGGCCGCGATGACCCGGCTGGCCGAGCTGACCGTCGAGGCCCGCGAGGCGATCCTTTCGCGCGACGCAAAGCGGCTCGGAGAGCTGATCGACGCCAACTTCGAGGTGCGGCGCTCGATTTGCCGCTTGCCCGCGGAGCATGTGGCGATGGTCGAGCGCGCCCGCGAGGTGGGCGCAAGCGCATCCTTCAGCGGCTCGGGCGGGGCGATCATCGGCACCTATTCCGACGAGGCGACGTTCCGCCGGCTCCAAGCGGCGCTGGAGCCGATCCAATGCCGCGTCATCCGTCCGCAGATCGAAACGGGGGATGAGAATTAGGATCGGGGCCGCCCTTATGGCTGGCGAACAATCCAGTCCATCGAAGCCCAAACGCCGCCGGTTCCAGTGAGTTTGAAGGGCGCGCCGGCAAGTGACTGCGGCCGAAGCCGCCCCCCGATATCCGTGCCACAGTCTCCGTTCCCCCTCTCTTCCCTCCTTCCCCCTCCTCTCTTCCCTTGCGCGCCTTCGCTAGAGTTCGGCTTCTCGCGGCGTCAATGTGCTCACCGAGGTGGGGGCTTCTTGGGCGCCGTCTTCGACCCCTTCAGTCCCCGCAGGCATTCGCTTGGGGTTATCACCCCATCACGGTTCGCGTCGTAGCGAGCGAACTCGTCGAGGTCCGCCGGGGTCGGATTCGGGGCGAACTCCGCCACGGTGATTTGGCCGTCGCCGTCGAGATCCCGGCGGAGAAACCAGTCGGGCAGCCCCTTGGGAAGCCGTTTGGCCGGAATCGCAAACTTCGTCTCGCGCCGCGGTTCTTTCGGGGCGGCATCGTCGCCCGGGGGACGCGCGCCGGCGGCCGGCTTGGCGCCTCCCGCAGAGACTCCCGGGCCGTCGTCCAACTCCTCGGTCGGCAGCCCGCGGGCCGATTTTGCCGCCTCCTGATTCTTCTCTTCTGGAGAAAGTGCCTGCGAGCCGGCGACCGAATAGGCCGGTTCTACGCTTCGGCGCGGCCCAAAGGACGCGATTCGCCGCGTCAGTTCCTCCAGCGTGATCACGCCGTCTCCGTTCGTATCCATCTTGCGCGGCTCGCCCGGCATCTTCCGCCACTCGGCCTCTTCGAGCCGGCCGTTGGCGTTCAGGTCGTACCTGCGAAGCGTGCGCTGGGCCAGTCGGAGCACCTTGGCCGGCGGGTCCGCGTCGCGCTTGGAGGGCGGCGGCGCGGCGTCCCGCTGCGGTGGAAGCCCGCGTTGCTCTCGCGCGTCGGCTTTCTTTTGCGTGCCGAAAGCAGCGGCCGGCCGGGGCGGAGTCGAAGCCGGCAGAAACAATGACAAGAAGCCGGCGAGCATCAGGGCGATTCTCGCAGCGGCTCGCGAGCCAAGCCCTGCGCGGCGGTACGGTGCGAAGCGATACATGAAGGATCCTCCGTCTGCTCAGCGATCGGAGTGCAGCGGAACGAGCCGGCAGTGTGCCTACAACTATTTTCAGGATGCCACGCGGGCCGCAAGGGTGAAAGACAAATCCCTCAATTCGGGAGTAAAAATCCTCCTTCCGGAGGGAAAGGCCCCTTGACCGGCGCGCCCGTTTCAGTATAATCTCTAGTCGGTACCCGTAGACGGACTGGAATGATAGTTTACTACGACCCCGCGGCCTTCTGTCAACCCTCCTTACCCCTTGGCCGCCCCGCCTTTTGACAACCTACCTGCCTGCGTGAGGATGTCGCGGGTCGTCGGTACCTGAGCGAGAATGGAAGCAACATGGATGTTTACTCTGCTGTCTGCGGCTGGATGCCCTTGAATATGCGGCATGCGTGAGGCTCCGGCTGTTTGCCGGCTTCCGGGCCGCGGGCGCCGGAGCGGCAAAGATGGTTCGTCGCCTGTCGCCGGCGGAACGGCCATCGACAGGCTCTGACGGTATCAAGCACAGGTGGACGCGTCATGACAACCGCCGATACCCTTTATACGAAGGGGGCGCACGGCTCGCGCCCGCCGGCGATGGCACGGATGGCTCAGAAGCCCGCCGCGAATCTCACCCAACTGGCCGCGGAGCTGGGCTTCGCCACGGAAACGGAAGAGGACGCCCTGCGCGCCGTGAGCGAGGCGATGGGGCTGGAGCTGGTCGACCTGAGCGCGACGCCGATCGACCTCTCGCTGCTGGAGACGTTCCCCGTCAAGTTGATTCACCGTTACAACGTTTTCCCGCTCCGCGCGGAAGAAGGCTCGCTGGTGGTGGCGATCGGCAATCCCTTGGATTTGCACGCGCTGGATGCGATCAGCGCCGCGGTGGGCGCGAGCGTGCTGCCGGTGCTGGCCGGCCCGGCCGACGTCGCGCGGTTGATCAAGGCCCACCTCGGCGTCGGCTCGGAGACCATCGACGGCCTCTTGGCGCAGCAGGAGGAGCGCGCCGGCAACGTCGAGATGCTCGAGGAGATCGACTGGGATTCCTCCGAGGCCGGGGAGATGGCGCAGCAGGCCTCCGTGGTCCGCCTGGTCAATGAGATCCTCGTGGAAGCGGTGGAGGCCCGGGCCAGCGACATCCACGTGGAGTCCCAGGCTTCCGGCATGAAGATCCGCTACCGCATCGACGGCGTGCTCCAGGATCAGCCCATGCCGCCGGAGATCAACCGCTTCCAGGCGGCGATCCTCAGCCGCCTGAAGATCATGGCCCGGTTGAACATCGCCGAGAAGCGCACGCCCCAGGACGGCCGCATCAGGCTCAAGGTCGCCGGCCGCGAGGTCGACATCCGCGTCTCCATCATTCCCATGCTCCACGGCGAAGGCGTCGTCATGCGCGTGCTCGACAAGGACCGCATGCAGTTTTCCCTGCGGGGCGTGGGCATGGACGAGGACGTCTACGCCCGGTTCAACAAGCTCATCCAACTGCCGCACGGGATCTTCCTGGTCACCGGGCCAACCGGCTCGGGCAAGACCACGACGCTCTACAGCGCGCTGAACGAGATCAAGGGCGAGGAAATCAAGATCATCACCACCGAGGACCCGATCGAATATCAGTTGGAGGGGATCAACCAGATCCAGGTACACACCAAGGTCGGGCTGACCTTTGCCTCCAGCCTGCGGAGCATCCTGCGCCACGATCCGGACGTCGTCCTGGTGGGCGAAATCCGCGACCTCGAAACCGCGGAGAACGCGATCCAGGCCTCGCTCACCGGCCACCTCGTCTTCAGCACGCTGCACACCAACGACGCCGCCGGCGCCTTCATGCGGCTGGTCGATATCGGCGTCGAGCCGTTCCTCGTCTCCAGCACCATCGAAGGGGTCATGGCCCAGCGGCTCGTGCGCACCTTGTGCCGCGAGTGCCGCCGCCCGTACCTCCCGCGGCGGGGAGACCTCCCCGACGACTTCCCCTTCGACGAATGCCTCGCCCGCGGCGAGCGGCTCTACCGCGCCACGGGCTGCCGCCACTGCCGCGGGACGGGATACAAGGGCCGCGTGGGCCTGTTCGAGCTTTTGGTGGCCAACGACGAGATCCGCCGCCTGGCCAGCGAGAGGACGCCCTCTCAGGTGCTCAGGCAGGCCGCCGTCGACGCGGGAATGCGCACCCTCCGCGAAGACGGCTGGCGCAAGGTCCGGCGCGGACAGACGACCGTCGAGGAAGTCCTCCGCGTCTCCAAGGCCGATTGAGCCATGCCTCAGTTCAGCTATACAGCACGCACGCTTTCCGGCGAAGACGTGGCCGGCCGGATGACGGCGGCCAGCGCGCGGGAGACCCTGCACGCGCTCGCGGAGAAGGCGCTCTTCCCGCTGCGCGTCGAGCCGGTCGAGGAACGCTTGCCCCGCTGGCGGCTCCAGCGGCGGATCAAGCCCCAGTCCGTGGCCACCAATCTGGCCCAATTGGCCGACCTCCTCCAGAACGGCGTCCCGCTCTTGAAGTCCCTCGAGATTCTCGCCGAGCAGGCCACGCCGCAGGAGTTGGGCGAGGTGTTCCACGACATCCGCGACTCGGTCGCCGAGGGCACTCCTCTGGACCAGGCCTTCGCCCGGCATCCGAAGGTCTTCCCGGAGATCACCGTGAGCATGGTCCGCGCAGGCTGTGAAGGGGCCTTCCTGGAGGATGCCCTCAAGCGCACGGCGACTTTCCTCGAGCTCCAGGAGGAGCTGAAGTGGCGGGTCGTCGGGGCGATGGCCTACCCGACGTTCCTGGCGATCGCCGGCTTCTGCGTGACGGTGGTGCTGATCGTCTTTTTCGTGCCCAAGTTCGCCGAGCTGTTCAAGCGGCTCGAAGAGCAGGGGGGCGGATTGCCGACGGCCACCGTGGTCCTGCTGGGGCTGAGCCACTTCCTCAGCCGGTACGGGCTCATCCTGGCGGGTGCCCTGGTGGCGTTGGGGCTTTGGCTCCGTCGCGCGGTCAAGACGGACCGCGGCCGCATGATCACCGACCGCCTCAGGCTCCAGATCCCCGTGGCCGGGCCGATCTTCTTAAGTTACGCGGTCTCCCGCTTCTGCCGCGTCTTGGGAACGCTCTTGCGCAACGGCGTGCCGCTCCTAAAGGCCCTGGAAATCAGCAGCGATTCGGCGGGGAACCGGGTCCTCGGCCGGGCGATCCGCGCGTCCGCCGAGAACATTTCCTCGGGCGATACCCTGTCGCGGCCGCTGGCCCAGTGCGGCTTGATCCCTCGCCCGATTATGGCCATGATTACGGTCGCGGAGGAATCGAACAATTTGGACGAGGTGCTGGTACACATTGCCGACGGGCTGGACCGCAAGATCGCCCGCCGGTTGGACGTCATGGTCCGCCTGATCGAGCCGGCGATGCTGTTGACCATGGGCACCGTGATCCTGTTCGTGCTGGTGGCCCTGCTCCTGCCGATTTTCGATATGAGCGCCAGCTTCAGCTAGAAAACGTTGCGCAATTTCGGGAGGGCGAGGCTCCTG
>CAYGZA010000026.1:0-33513 GCA_964354135.1 uncultured Planctomycetaceae bacterium | reverse complement strand
CCGCAGCCTGAAGAAGTTGCTCAGGAAAACAAGAAATCAGGGATTAGTGGTACAGTGCTTCACGTCATCGGGATGGGGACTGCCCAGGGGCCCACAAGACCGTGGCGCGGCCGCCGGAAGCTCAAGACCAGCGCCTGACCGGCTCAACCACGATGGCGTTCTCCACCAGCTCGTCCTGCAGATGGCCCGCGAGAACCCGAGCTGGGGCTGCGATCGCCACGCGCCGGATCCACTTCGCCGGTTGCACGCCCAAACCCGACGAAGTCTGGATGAAGCAGATCGGCCGAAATCACGGCCGTCTGCCAAACCCAAGATCCGGTTGCCGAACGTTTTGATGCTCGGCAGGGTTTTTACCACACGGGGTCACTTGTCAGATGTATACACGAGGATCGCAGATGGACCAGGACAGCGGACGTCACTTTCCCTTGGCGGCCGCCGAGTCCGCTCCGCTCCCTTGAATCAGCGTTTTCGCTTCCCGGGAGAGGACCTGGGCGGTGAGCCACTCGCCGACGTGCTGTGGCAGGGAGGAATGGTCCGTCATCTCGGTCGACGCCCGCCGCGCGAGTTCCAGCGCGTCTTCCGAATGCTTTAGCCACCGGCGGGCTTCGTCCAGACGGCCGAGCCGGTAGTGGATCATCGCCGAAAGCACGCTGCACCCCGCGACGTTGGGCCAGCGATCCGAGATCCGTAACTCGCCGGCGATCATCCGTCGGGCGTCTTCCCATCGCCCGGCGCGGAAGGTCGCGAGAGCGGCGGCAAAGCGCGCCGACTCCCGGCCGTCCTCGCGCAGTTGATCGAGCGCGCCGGCCGGGTCCGGCTGGTCGGGATCGGCGGTCGGCACCAGCCCGCGCAATCGCACATGGTGCCTCGGCGGGTGCCGGTTGGGGGCGTTTTTTTCGCGGCGGACCCGATCGCACACGGCCCGGTAGCTCTCGGTGTCTCCCAGCAGCAGGTGCAGGCGCGCGCACTCGATGGGAACGAACTGCCCAAAACACTCGCCGTCCACCTGGCCCGCGCGCTGGTAATCGGCAAGGGCGTCTTTCCATCGGCCATGCCAGACGTGCAGCCGAGCCCGGGCCAGCCAGGGCATGCCGTTTCCGGGCACAAGTGCTGCCAGTCGCTCAAGAACCTCCGGATGCCGGGCAGCGACGAGGAAGACCGCGGCGACCGGATGCGCCGAGTCGCGTGTCGCCCCTCCGCCGAGCAGCAGGTAAGCTTGATGTAGCTCTTCCGCAGCCTTCTCGGCCAGTCCCCGATCAGCGAGGAACACCGCTCGGGCAAGGCGAACGTCGGGGCGACCGGGTGCCAACTCGACCGCCTTGTTGAAATCGGACTCGGTCTGGTCGAAGCGTTTCAACGCAGCGAGGCAGCGCCCGCGGGCCAGCCAGGGGAAGCCAGGATTCTCGAAATTCGGGAGGGAGTGGGAGTCGGTCGTCACGAGGTAGTCGAAAGCGGCCGTCGCCGGGTCGAGCGTCTGCCACTGCCGGAGCGCGAGCGCGCGGCGTTTCTCGCAAAGCGCGTCGGATCGCGACGTCGTACCGGTGATCAATTGCTCTGCCTCGCGAAGCGAGACAAGAAAGTGTGCTTGGTACAGCCAGTTCTTCGATTTCGGCTGCCAGTCATCGAACCGTAGCGCCTTGTCGAGCCACGTGGCAGCATCCTGAGACCTGCCTTGCCGGTGAGCGATCATCGCCCGCAGGGGCCAGGACAAAGGACCCAAGTGGGCCGCCTCAATCCGGGCAGCGTTCTCTCCGGCCTGCGCCAACTCGCCCGTGCGATACAAGGCATAAGCCACGGCCAGCGAGGCCCACTGGTAATATCCGTTCTCCGGACCGCCGAACGGCTCGCGTGCGCGGAGGGCCAGCTTGGTGATCTCCTGGGAGTGGGCATCGAAGGTCGGATTGGGTGCCACACAAAGGGTGTGCGCCAGCCACACGCGCGGCCAGAGATCGGCGGTGTGTCGATATCGCTCGAAAAGCTCGCGGCAATCCCGCTCGTAGGCCTCGCGGTTGCCGGCCAATAGCGCAATCTCGCTGAAAAGCGTCCAGGGGCATACGTGCGACCGGAGTTCCCGAGCAGCCTCGCCCTCAAGCAGCTCGGCTGCCTCTTTCCAAAGCCCGAGCTCGGCGAACCGATACGCGCGATCCGCCGGCCCGTCCCCAACGCGCAAGGCGAAATGGGAGCCTGTGCCCGCGAAGGTCGACTTGACCAGCAGGACGTTGCGGCCTCGCCGGAGGGCGACCGGCACGCGGCGGCCATCGACAAATTCCAGTCCCGCCTCGCGGGAATCATAGACTAGTTGCCGGTTCACCCAGACCCGGAGCCGCTGGGGAAACTCGGCGCGCAGAAGCGCGGTCCTCTCGTCGGGCGAATAGACGTACGCCAAGGCGTAGGCAGAGCCGGAGTCCGCGCCGACGAGGCGGCAATTGACTTTGCCCCACTGGCCGGTCGGCACATCCCGCCAGCGGACCGGCTGTGCGGTTAGGCCCGTTTCAGGGTCTGCGGCGTGAACCGGCTTGGAGGGATCCAGGTCAAGCTCGGGGGCGCAGAACTCATCGAGTTCCGTGGGATAGGGGCCGACGATCCACCAGCCAGCTTGGAGGAACTTGCTCAGATCGTCGGGGGTGAGGGAAGCCGCCTTGGCGAAGTCGGCGTCGGCCTTCGGGTGGTCGCCGCGCTGGGCATAGTACCTGCCTCGCCCGATCCAAGGCATGGGATCCTTTCCGGCCAGCTCGGTCGCCTTCTGCCAGTCGGCCTCGGCCCGATCGACCTGCCCCAGTTGCATACGGACTCCCGCCCGCGCCGCCCACACCTTCGAGGCGTCCGGCGCCGCCCGAACCGCAGCCTCCAACTCGGCCTCGGCCTTCTGGTTCTCGTCGATCCGACCGTACCCGCGGGCCCGCATCAAAGGCTGCCACGGATCGTCAGGCACTTGCGCCCCCTTGATCCGCTCCCATGCCTCGCGCCGCAGCAGGAGGAAGGGGGGGATTTCCCACCAGTGCCAACCGTCGGCATTGGTAGGGAAGTGAGCGAGGTCTGGGCTTGCCAGCCACTCGCGCATCAGTCGGTCGTACTTGGCTTCGCTTTTTTCCAGCAGGCGGCGGGCTTCGTCCTCATGCCCCAACGCTTGGTGCGTGAGGGCAAGGAAGAGGCCATAAGAGAGGACCGTGGAGATGGAGGGAGAGGCCGAGAAGTGATCGAGGGCCTGAGCGGGCCTTCCGGCACGGTAGTAGGCCATCCCCAAGGCGTACTCGCTCCAATCGGATCGGGGCGCGGTGCTGGATCTCGCTTCCAGCAACTCGACCTACTTGCGCGACTCCTCCGCCGGCTGCGTTTGATGGGCGATCATCCAGGCCATGCCCTCGGGGTCCTTCTTGCCCAGCGACTCGGCGACGCTGCGGCAGTACTCGCGGTACCCGCGAGAATCGCCGATTGCGGCCAGCAGGACGCCGAACCGCACGTCCCATTGCGGATCAGCCGTGCGCCCCAGGGCAAGACTCTGCCGGCTGCGCGCTGCGGCCAGATCCCACAGTCCGAGGCTGCCGTACTTGTCGCACACGGCATCCTCGCTCGAGGCGATGCGCTCCTGAAGCGCCTCGGCACCGGGCCGTTGCGACGCGGCGCGGGCCAGCAGACGCAGGCCTTCCTGGAACTGCTGGTGTGCCTGTGCCAATCGCTCGGTTTGCCAGTGCAGTTCCCCCAGGGCGACGTGGGTCTCGGCCAGGTCGACCGCGACGGCCGCGTCTTGCGGCTGCTGGGCATGGAGCTTCCGGCGAATGGCGAGCGACTCGCCGAGCGACTTCTCCGCTTCCGCACGTCGCTTCATGGCCAGCTCGAGCGTCCCGACGGCGTGCATGCTGGCCGCCAGCGCGGCCTGAAGGTGCCGGCTCGTCGGGGCCTGATCGGCGAGCTTCCGCCGGGCGCCGACCTCTTGCTGCCTCGCGGCCAGCCGGCCTGCATCCTCGGTCCCCTGGACCGCCAGGCGCCCGGCCTCCTCGGCCGCCTCCAGCGGAGCAAGAAGGTTGCGGAACTCCTCGCGACTGCGCACGGACGCCAGACTCGGATCGCTCTTCAGGGTGCCCAGGTCGCGATAGCCGGCCGCGACGGCCTTCTGGAGCGCGTCCAGCGCCTGCCCGGCATACTCCGCCATCTCGGCCTGCCTCGCGGCGTCGGCTTTCTCTACCCCGTCGCCCTGGGGCCCTTCGGCCAGCGCCCCATACACGGCCGCCAACGCGTAAAAGTCCTGCGCCGTTTCGCGGGGCAGGTTCTCGAGGATCTCGCGGGCAGCCCGATAGGACCGCTCCGCGTCCGGCGTCCTGCCGAGCCAGCGCTGATAGTCCCCCAACTCGACATGGGCCTTGTAGAGTTCGCTCTTCAGCCGAGGCAAGGCGGAGTTGTCGAACGCCAACTTGCGCCGTACCTGGACGGCGCGCTGGTACGCGCCGAGGGCCTCTTCCTTCCGCCCGAGATGGCGGCAATGGGACGCCACGTTCTCGTGACTCGTGGCAAGCCACCCTCCGTAGAGCGGATCGTGCGGCGATTGGACAAACGCCTTCTCGCTGACCTCCACTGCCTGCAGGAACATCGTCAGGGCGTCCTGCGTGGGCCGCTGGCTGTCGAGCATGACCCCCAAGTTGTTGAGGGTCGCGGCCAGCTCCAACAAGGTGACCGGGTCGTCCGGCGCAGCCGTCGCGATCTCCTGCCGGATCACCAGAGCCTGCCGGTGATACCCAAGCGCCTTGGCGACGTCCCGGTCTCCGAATGCCCGCACGGCGAGTTGGTTGTAGCTGGCGCCGAGCCGGCGCCGGACGGCAATCGCGTGGGGGCTTCGGGCAAGGATCTGCCCGCACAGGGCAATCGTCTTCTCATGCTCGTCTCGGAAGAAGTGCGCGTCGGCCAGGGCGGCCAGGATCTCGACGTCCTCGTGCCCGGCTTCCCGAAGCTTCTCGTAAAGGAGGATCGCGCGCTCATAGGCCTTCTTGGCTTCGCCGCCTCGGCCCAGCTCGTGGTAGATCCTGCCGATGCGGTAATGGGCCCCGGCGAGCTGGGTCTGAAGACCCGGGTCGCTGGCGCGCTCCTCGGTGAACTCCTTGTAGAACTTCAGCGCCGAGGTCAGCAGCTTCTGGCGGAGCCTCCGAAGCCCGGGCACGGAGAGCAGCTCGTCGTCGGTCACGTTGGTCAGGTACTCGTCCACGGCCGCCCGGGCCTTGGCGAAATTGGCCTCGGCACGCTGCCGCTCCTTTTCAGTATGTCCGCGGGCGGTCTCGGCGGCCTTTTGCGCTTCGACCGCGGCGCGGCGCTGTTTGGCTTCTTCTTCGCGGGCCTGTTCGGCAGCACGGCGCTCGCGGGCCTCCTGCTCGTGGGCCAGATCGGCCTCGCGGTGGGCCGCCTACTCGGAGACCAGCAGGTCGCTGGCGACCTGTTCCGCCTGCGTTGCCCGGATCGCCTGCCACGCGCTGAACGCCGTAGCCACCAAGAGCACGCCGCCGATGGCCCCCATTGTGACCAGGATGCCCCTGTTGCGCCTGGCGAACTTCCGGAAGCGGTAGGCCGCCGAGGGAGGACACGCCGTGACCGGCTCGTCGGCGAGGTACCGCTGGATGTCGTCGGCGAACTCGTTGGCCGTCTCGTAGCGCCGGGTGCGGTCCTTTTCCAGCGACTTCATCACGATCCAGTCGAGATCGCCGCGGAGAAGTTGACCCAGCTTCTTCGGCTCCGTGTTGCGGTGGACCGCCACGCCGCTCGCCGAGTCGCCCAGTCGGCTTACCCGCGTGCTCGGCTTGGGCGGCTCCTCCTCGCGGATGATCTGGAGCATCTGGTCATAGGCCGCCTTCATGAAGCGCTGTTTGTCGAAAGGCGTGGTGCCGGTCAGGAGTTCGTACAGAAGCACGCCCAGCGAATAGATGTCGCTGCGGGTGTCCACGTCCAGCCCGCTCATCTCCGCCTGCTCGGGACTTACGTACAACGGCGTGCCTACCATCTGGGCGAACTGCGTGTACACCGTCCGCTCCGTAAGCCTTTGGTTGATCGCCTTGGCCACGCCGAAATCGATCGCCTTGGGAACGGGCACGCCGTCGTGCAGGGTGACCAGCACGTTCGAGGGCTTGATGTCGCGGTGAATGATCCCCTTCTGATGTGCGTGCTGCACCGCGTGGCAGACCTGGACAAACAACTCCAGCCGCTCCCGCGGCGCGAGGCGGTTCTGGTCGGCATAGTCGGTGATGGGGATGCCGCGGACCAGCTCCATCACGAAAAACGGCCGGCCCGACTCGGTGGCCCCGGCGTCCAACACCCGGGCGATATTGGGATGGTCCATGAGGGCCAGGGCCTGGCGCTCGGCCTCGAAGCGGGCGATGACTTCCCGCGTGTCCATGCCCGGCTTGATGACCTTCAGAGCCACTCTGCGGCGGACGGGCTCCTGCTGCTCGGCGACATACACCGCCCCCATACCCCCTTCGGCGATCTTCTCCATCAGCTTGTAGCGGCCGATTCGGCTCCCGGCTTGCTCGGGGATGGCGCCGCGATCGACGGTCCCTTGCACGGCCTCCGGGGCCGCGGGTCGGTGCTGGAGGAACTCCCCTGCCTGCTCGTGGGCCTTCAGCAGTGCCTCGATCTCGCGCCGCAGTTCGACGTTTTCCCCGCACGTCTGCTGGAGAAACTCGGCGCGAGCCGCGGGCGAGGCAATGTTCAGGGCGGCGTGAAAGATCGCCTCTTCGTCCACGGTTCGGCCCTCTGAGCTTCGTCGAGTCGTTGGAACGGTCCAAATATAAGGAGCGCTTTCCAGGGGCAAATCATATCAGGCAAAGTGGACAAAACTCCGGCCCACGGAGTCCCCCGGAGCGGCTCAGCGCCCGCCGGACATTGCCCGGTAGAGCCAGGCGCGAGCGTAAGTCCAATGTCTGTTGATGGTTGCGACGGAAAGCCCGAGCGCGTCGGCAGTCTCTTCGAGCGTCAGACCGGCGAAATAGCGGAGCTTGACCACTTCCGCCTTCGCGGGGTCCTTTCGCGCCAACTCGGTCAGGGCCTCGTCGAGCGCCAGCACCTCCTCCGATGGCCCGTCGCAACTGAGAGTAAGCTGCTCCAGGTCGATCCGCAGTCGGCCGCCGCCCCGCTTTTGCCGCTTCTTGCGCCGAGCCCGCTCCACAAGGATGCGACGCATGGCCTCCGCGGCTGCGGCGAAGAAGTGCCTCCGGCTGTCCCATCTTTGTGCATCGGCCGAGCCCACGAGCCGTAGGTACGCCTCGTGCACCAGTGCCGTGGCTTGGAGCGTCTGCCCCGGGTTCTCGCGGGCGAGTTTCTCGGCAGCCAGCCTGCGAAGTCCGCCGTACACCAGCGGCAGCAGTTTCTCCGCCGCCGTCGGGTCGCCCGACTCGATCCTCGCCAGCAGTTTCGTGACGTCCAACATGGGTGGTTCGCCAAACGCGAGCGTTGCCGCAACGGCCCGTCATTATAGCTTGGCCGGATGACCGCGCGGATACACCGGGGGATTCAATAGCGGCTGATTGGGGGAACCGGGTGCCACGGGCCGGACAAGGCCAATTCGCAAGCGAGCACCCTAGAGGAGGGGAGCTGCACCGGCGTTGGCCAAGTTAAGAAACCGAATCCTGTGAATAATCATAGATTTCACCAAGTTTGTTGAGATGATTTGGGCCTGGAAATCGCATTGTAAGGTGGACGGCAAACCAACCCCCTGGACTCTGGTGTGGCCGTATACCCTGATATGACTGGCATTACACCCCTTCCGGCTGGGCCATTAGGGCCCGGTACGGCGTTTCGTGTTTCTTGGCGCGATGCGCCCGGCGGGGCGAAACAGACGCCGCCCGCGGGCTCGCACTTTGGATCGCCCGCGGAGCTCTCACATGCCACGGTGTGGTTGCCCGAAACCTTGATCCGTCAATAAGTCGTGCAGAGTCAGTGCCGGTGTTTCGCACGGACCACCAACGGAGGGCCCAAGCAATGAATCCTAAGCCTCTTCGAGCCCGCAGGAGATCGACGCGGCAAGCTCACAAGTCGGTGAAGCGTGCGCGGCTCCCCCACTGGCGGTCCCGGCGACTGATGTGTGAGCCGCTAGAAGAGCGGCGCCTGTTGGCGGTAAGCCCACTGCCGACCGAGGACGAGTCGCCGCTGTCGAGTGATCTGGGCGACTCCAGCCAGGTGGTCGAGATTCTCTCGCAGGCGACTGCGCTGCCGGGCGACGCGATCGGCGCTTCGCTTCAGGCAACCGTTACGCCGGACCAGATCCCGGGACCCGGCGACGCCACATCCGCGTGGGTAAGAGACCTCGTGACCGCGGGCGAGTTGATCCCAATGGTCGACGGGTCGTATTACATCGTCAACCCGCGGCCGGTCGTGGACATGAGCCTTAGCCGCAACGCCGCGGACACGACCAACGCGGATCAACTCTGGCCCGGCGGCGGCCTAGGGCTGGATCTTACTGGCCGGGGCGTAACCGTCGGGGTCTGGGATCCCCGCCTCGTGCGGGCGTCACATCGAGAATTCACCTTCCCCTCGGGTTCCAGCCGCGTCACCGTGGTTGACGCGGGCTCTGTTAGCGATCACGCCACTCAAGTGGCGGGCATTATTGGGTCGTGGGGGAGGGACGATCAGGCCCGCGGCATGGCCCCGGGAGTAACGATCCGCAGCCGCAATTCAAGCGATGATTTCCTGGAGATCCCGGCGGATGCGCCCATCCTGGATCTGTCCAACCATTCATACGGCGCCCCGCGCGGCTGGGACGGGCGTATCACTTGGCAGGACCTGGTCGGGAGCAATCACCCGGTTGACACGTGGGTCGCCGACTACGACCTGTACACTCCTTGGAACGAGGAGGACCCGTATTTCGGAAAGTACGAGGCCTACGAGGGCACGGTCAACCCGATCGACAGCGCCCTGGTAACTGCGATAGGCCTGACGCGAATCATCAGCCTGGGAGAGATGGATGAGGTGCTTTACACCAACCGAAATCTGCTCGCGGTGTGGGCTGCCGGCAATAACCGGGGAGAGGATTTCGGGAACCGGATCGCGGAGCCGCCTCCGGCCGGGGACCAGCAGTATGTCACCTATCGCTCGACCGGTTCCGTGCCCCAGCCTCCACGTCTCCAGGGACCAACGGCAGGTGGGCCTGGGTGGTACCTGGTCCCCGCCGACGATCCCAGGTTCTTCCGTCCGCCCAGCGACGGCAACGGCGGCACCGGTTACGACACACTGATGCAGCAGGCAACGGCCAAGAACACGCTCGTCGTGGGCGCGGTGGATGACGTGCTTGACGACGACTGTGCCCCGGAAAGCGTCGTGATTTGGAGTGGGTCCTCCAGGGGTCCGACGGACGATGGGCGAATCAAGCCCGACGTTGTGGCCAACGGCGTCGGCGTGTACGCCCCAAGCTCGAGTTCGGATTCGTCCTATGTCTCGGACCCCAACTTGAGCACCGGGACGTCACTTGCCGCGCCGAACGTGACCGGCACAGCCGCGCTCCTCGTGGAGCACTATCAGAATCTCTTCGGCAAGCGGCCGCGAAGCGCGACCACCAAGGGACTCTTGATTCACACGGCGACAGACGTGAACGTCAGGGACGTGAATCCGGACCCCGACGTGGAGGAGTGGGAGGTCATTCCGGGCCCGGACTACGTCTACGGTTGGGGCCTGGTCAATGCCGCCGCGGCCGCCCAGTTCTTTTTCGACCCGAAGGCATCCTTCTCCGAGCGGACCTACTTTGGCACGGAGTGGACTCAGGAGTTCACCTCCGATGGCACGACGCCGATCAAGGCAACCATCGTATGGACCGATCCCCCGCCCCCTCTCGCCAGGACGGTGGAGCCAGACCCAGATCATCCCCGGGTGGACGACCGCACACCCATGCTCGTGAACGACCTGGACCTGTGGATCACTGGTCCGGGGGGGACGTATCACTATCCGTGGATCTTAGACCCAGAATATCCCGACCTGCCGGCTGTGCGTGGCATCACCAACTCCCCGTACAGGATCCTGGGAAATCACCGCGACAACGTAGAACAGGTATTCATCGATCCGCCAGTGGCGGGGACGTACACGATCCACGTGGGTCATTGGGGGGCCGAGTTCACCCAGGACTATTCGCTCTTCGTCAGCGGCGCGACGCCTGCCCGGTCGAGCTTGACGGACGTGCGCCAGCGCCTGGCGCCCTACCTGGCCGAGGACCTAGTCGAAGGCGTTACCGTGCTGGTGCACGGGTTCGCGCCCATCGCCGGCCAGGGCGATGAGCTGATACCTCTGGCGCTGGCGATTCGCAACCGGGCCGACGGATCTGACTCATCAAGCGCCGATCCGGCCACCGGAGACAGCTTCGACGCATGGCTGTTGGACTACGACCTTCCTGACGATGGGGCCCAGGGTGCGTTTGACGCTTATAACTCGATCCTGGAGGGCGTTCCCAGAGAGGTCGTGCTCTTGTTCGATTGGGCAGCGGAATCGAACGAGATGTCGGCCGGCTGGGCCGAGACGGCCGGAGACGCGCTGTTTGCCATGCTAACAGGGCTCGGGTTGATTGACGCTGAGGCCGGGGCCGATAACCCCTGGCACATCAACCCCTCGATGCACTTCATCGGCGTCGGCACGGGCGCCGTTGTCACCAGCGAGGCGGTAGAGCGGCTGGCGTATTTCGGGGTCGATGTGCAACACCTCACCTATCTCGATCCGCACGATTTCGACGAAGACGCCCAACAGTTCCCGGTCGACGGGGCTCAACAGCTCGACACCATGGGCCAGCCGACCGGGTACGGCGCGACCGTGTGGGGCAACGTGTTTTTTGCGGACACGTATTACCAGACGGAGTCGTTTCCCGAGGGGCGTCCCATCCCCGGGACGTACAATGTCCTGATGAACGACGTAAACGGGATTGCTCCCGCATTCTCCCATGCTGCGCTAGTCGATCGCTATCTGCTCTCGGTCAGGGACCCGCTAGCTCAATGGGGATACTACTTCAGCCGATTTGGCGGGGGGGCGTGGCCAGATCCCCAGTTCGCCTCCTCTCTACCCGACGCCCGGCAGGACCACGAGCACACTCCACGCGACGTGGACCCCGAGGACGATTCTTTGTACCGTTTTTTCCGTGCCTCACCGCGCTGGAGTCGCTTTTGGGTCGACAACGGACTTTTCATCTTCGGTCGCTCGAACTTCGACTGGTCGTGGAATGGCCAGCAAGAGGCCCAAACGCACGGCGTCGTGCCCGGCTGGTCGAATCACGGGGGCGGAGGCACCGGTCGGGTAGAGAGCGACGGCTCCGATTCGTTCCTGGTCCTCGACGCAAGCGGGCCGAGCCGGACGCACAACTGGGTCTACGTGCCGGAGGACGCTGCCGGACTGGAATTCATATGGCAGCGGACCGACAGCAGCGCCGACGGCGACCGGCTCCGCGTGTTCGGCGGCGATCGGATGATTGGCGAGTTCGGGCTGAATGCCGTGGACTCGGACTGGCGCTACGGCGAGGTTGTGGCCATCCCGAGCGAGCTGCGGGGCCAGACGCAAACGCTGACGTTCGAAATCGTCGGCGGCGGGACGCGGGTGGACTCTGCCGTACGCATCACGAGCGTCATGTTCGTACCTGGCGTGCTGACGGGCGACGTGCTGGCCGTCGACCTCCACAGGGAGCATCCCGCGGCCACCAGCTTCCAGATCGACCGGATCGAACTCCTTGACCCGCAGTATCTCGGAGACCCGATTCGCGTGACGGTCGATTCCGACAACGACCGCGGCGACTGGCGGTTAGTACACAATGACAAGACCGTCGGCTATCTGCTGTTTTCGCACCGGTTCGACCCGGAGGGGAGGCGATTCGCAACGACCGGGCAGTTCTATTTCGTGCCGGGGACCGAAGAAGAGATCGCCTATGACGAACTCACCGAGCCGTGGGCGCCCGGTTTCCAGGGCATAGTCTCCCTGGATTTGACGGTAACGGAGCGCGTTTCCGGAAGGTCCGTTCGATCTCCTGTGACACTGGCACTTCGCGTGTTGCCCGGGTACTCGACCGCCGGCAGCCTGGCAGTGACGGACTCCTCCTCGTTCCAAAACGTCATCGCCCTCCAGCAGCGGTTGAACTACCTGTGCCCTGCCGACGACGACGATCCGGCTCTGGAGGTCGACGGGATCATCGGCCCGCTGACCGAGTGGGCGATCCGCAAGCTGAAGGCGGCCCGCGCGACCCCGCCGACAGCCGCCGATGCACAGACTCCGGACCTCGACAGCAATGCCCTCCGCTGGCTCAATTCGTTGTCGGCGAACGACATCTCCGAGGTCGACCGCCGAGCCGTGGCCGATGGCCTGCGCCAAGCGGGCACGCAAGTCGTCCAATTGGCGACCGCCGGTCTGGTGGGCCAGCCCTTGCCGCTGGTCGGAGCCACCTCCGGCAGCTCCACGGCCGGTTTCGCCTCCGCGTTAGGGGCTGGCGGTCAGGACCCGGGGGCCTCCGGCGTGGGCACGACCGACACCAGCCCCGCCGCCGGTTTGACCGGCGCCCAGGTCAGCATCGCGTCGGTCCTCGGCTTGGACGAGGCGCTGCTGGCGGGACTGTTCGAGCCCGTGGCCGAATACTTCGAGACGGCCGAGACGATTTCGGCCGAGAGCTACTTGGCGTTCCTGGAGGCGCGTGGGCTTACGGGGATCGCGCACATCAACGATCCGGAGTATCCCAATGAGTACCGCTTCGACCTGACGTACGAGACCCGCGCGATGGAGACGCGGAGTCTGAATCTCGGGCGCGCCGCAGCCTCGGGCGGAATCCAGCTTCAAGGGGACGTCAATGTTGCCCTCGACGCCGGGGCGACGTTTGCGATCTCGTTCGGCCTGAACTTGACGCCGGGGCTCACTCCGACGGAAGCGTTTTTCGTAGACATCAGGCAACTGGAGCTTTCGGCCAACGCGTCGGCGGTGGGCATCAACACCCCGCTTCAGGTCGGTTTCGTCGAGGCGAGCGTCCAAGGGGGCTCGCTCAACCTCTCCGCGGCCCTTTTGTTGGACACGGTCAACGATCCCACCGACGGAAACCTGACCCTCGAAGACCTGCTCACGCATCCGCTCTCTACCCTGATCGAGCTTACGCCGAGCGGCTCGGCCACGGCGAATCTTCCTCTGCACGTCCAGATCGGCATCGGCGGTTTTGACTCAAGGACGCTCTTCGGAGACGCGGCCGTCACGATCGGCACAAGCGACATCTTCGGGGGCGAGCTGGCGGTCAGCTTCAACCCGCCGGCCACGGACATGGGGCTTCCCGCGCTGGCCAAGCTGGCAGCGCCGGACGTGGTCGGCGTGATCGGCCAGGTCGGCACCTTCCTCGACGGCGTGCGCGAGCCGCTCACCAGCCACTTGCGCTCCCAGGGCCTGAGCGTCACGCTGCCGTTCACGGGCGAGTTGACCTTCGCCGACGCGTTGCGATTCAAGGAGGCCTGGGAGGCGAGGATCACGAGCCTGCTACAGCCCACCGAGACGGGTGAAATCACGGCAACGATCGACGATCTGGTCTCCCGGCTCGGCGATGCCCTCACCGCGGTCAACTTCACGCCGCCGCCGACTCCGGGCGTGCCCGGCGTGCTCACCTTCGAGATCGACCTGAGCCACGCGCTGGCAGAGCGGGCGGTCGATTTCGACTTGGGCGAGAGCCTGGGTGGGCTGGTGAACCTTTCGAGTTCGGGCAGTCTCGGTTTGCAGGCCGAGTTGGGCGCCCGGTTCACGATCGGCATTGAGCTTGCGCCCGTGGGCGGCGACTTCGCGCTCAACGATTTGCTCGACCTTTCCGAGCTCAACGCCGGCCAAGGCGTGGCTGTGAAGGTGGGGATCACCAGCGAGCGGACCCCGGCGGCTTTGAACCTCGCATCGAGTCTGAGCTTTGAGCTCCAAGTGGAAACGGCAGCCGGCCCGACAAGGAGAACCGTGACCCTGGCGCCGGCCGACACAGCGGGCAATGCCACGCTGGCCGACCTTGCCGCCGACGTGACGCGGGCTTTGCAGACCGCCTTTGCGGGCACGGACGTTCAGAACCTAGTGAGGGCCCAGGTGGCGGGCAACCGGCTGCAATTGGTCGCGGCCCCGCCCCAGATCGACCCGCAAGGGGACGTCGCGACGCAGGTCCACGACAAACAGATCCTGGCCATGCGGCTTGTGCAGCTTGTAGACCCGGTAGCCGCGCGGGGATTCGACGACGGGCAGATCGACGACCTGGCAGACCTGCGGATCACGCTCAGCGACGGCACGGCCTTCGACATCCAGATCGACGGTCTGGGCACCGTGGGCGATTTCTTAGAAGCGGTCAGGGACGCCGCGGCCGCCGCCGATGATGATGATGATCCGCAGGCGTCGAGCAAGTTCAGCATTGCCGCCGAGGGGGACCACTTTCTCCTGACCGACACCAGCCGCGGCACGGCCACGGCCTTCGCGGTCCGTGCGCTGAACGGCTCGATGGCCGGTATTGCAGGGCGGGGGCTGGGGATCCTCGCCTCGGACGAAACGCCCGACGCCAACGACAGGCGCCAGATCGTCGGGACGCCGCTCCACGGCGACGCCCTGGGCAACCACGTGTTCCTGGTCGACGACGGCCCGGAGCAGCCTTTTCTTGAGGGCCACGTGGCCCTGACGGGTGAGCGACATCGCGGGCACGACCTCGGTAACGTTGCCGAGCTTTGACAACGCCATCGAGAACCTTGCCGATTTCGCCTCGAACCTGTTGGCGATGGCCGACGGCGTGTCCGGGTTCCTGACGCTCTTGGAGCAGGTGCTCGACGGGCAGGTCTTCGGCGTCAAGCTCCCCTTGATCGGCGATCAGCTCGGGGACGCGGCCCGGTTCGTCGGCGATTTGCGCCGCCGGGTGGTGGACAACCTGGAGATGGCCGGCGCCAAGACGGTGGCCTTCGTGCAGCAGCGCCTGTTCGAGGCCCTGGGCCCCGGCGGGCTGGGCTGGCTGGTGGACGTGACGCCGGACGACGGCACAGGCAGTCCCAGCCGTAACGACGTGCAGGTGTACGTCGACGGCGTTTACATCCCCGACCCGGTGGCCACGCCGCCGGCGGGCGACGCCACGGGGATCGAGTTCCGCGTGCAGCTCCACCAGGCCGCGCAGGTCGTGGCCTTGCCGATCGGTTTCGACATCGGGCTTCCGGGCCTGGGCCTGGAGGTGGACGGCTCGGTGCAGTTGGACGTCGGGTTCGACTGGGACTTGCGGTTCGGCATCGACAAGACCCTGGGCGTGTACGTGGGGACCGGCGCGGCGGAGGAGCTCAGCGCGCACGTGGAGGCCACCGTCCCCGGCCTTCACGGCAGGGGCGAGTTGGGCTTCCTGCAATTTGACGTTGTGGACCTGGGGAGCGTGCTGGGCGGCACGTTCGCCGTGGACCTCACCGACCCCAACTCCGACGGCAAGCTGACCCTGGGCGAAATCGCCGGCGCCTCGCTGGGGCAGGTCGTTAGCGCCAGCTTCACCGGCGGCGCCGACGTGGACCTCGACTTGATTGCCAGTTTCGGCGGCAATGCGAACTTCCCCTCGTTCAAGACCCAATTCTCGCTCGACTGGAATCTCGCCGGCGCCGACACCAGCGACGCCCCGGAGGATTTCGGCGGAGCCGCCGCACCGAGCGTCAGCTTCACCAACTTCCGCATCAACCCGGGCGAGGCGATCCGTAACCTGGCGGGCCCCGTGCTCGAAACGATCAACGACATCATCGACCCGATACGCCCAATCATTAACGTGCTCACCGATAAACTTCCCGTGATCGCTGACTTGGGCGGCCCTTACAACCTGCTCGAAGTGGCGGAGTTTTTCGGCTACCTCCCGCCGACGACGCGTCAATTCATCGAGGCGGTGGCTTTCATCTCTGACCTCGCCGAGATGGCCACGTCGATGGAAAGCGGCGACATTTCGCTGGGGGGCTTCTCGGTCGACGTCGACCTGCGGAGCCGGGGCCTCTCGACGATGGATCGACCCGACGGCACCACCGCGCAAATCGAGGGCGCGGTGGGCGGCTTCCTGTCGAAGGCCAAGGGCATGGCCAGCGACGACGGCAAAGGACTGCAATTCCCCATCCTCGAAGACCCCAGCAAGATATTCGGCTTGGTTCTGGGCCAGGACGTGGAGCTGGTGACTTACGACATGCCCGAGTTGTTGGTCGACGCCCGCTATCACCAGGCATTCCCCATCTTCCCGCCGTTCTTGACGGTGATTCTCGACGGCCAGATCGGCGCCCGGGCCGACTTCGCCTTCGGCTTCGACACCTCGGGGATCCGCCAGGCGGTGCGGACCGGCGACTGGACCGACGTGTTCAACGGGTTCTATGTGAGCGACACCGAAAACGCCGACGGCAGCGGGGCCGACGTCCCCGAGGTCCAGCTCTTCGGCAGCTTCACGGCGGCGGCCGTGGCGGGCATCGAGATCGACCTTGGCGTGGCCCGGGTGGCCGTGTTTGCCGGGGTGGAGGGTGGGATCTTCGCCAACGTCGACTTCGACCTCCACGATCCGGATCACGACGGCAAGGTCCACATCAACGAGTTCGACCTGGGATGCCTGTTCGAGATGGACGGCGAACTGACGGCGGCCCTGGCCGCGGTCATCCAGATCGAGGCTGAGATCGACGTCGGCCTGTTCAGCATCGAGCTGACGATCATCGATGAGCGATTCGAGCTCTTCTCGGTGACGCTCCTGGAATTCCACACGTCGTGCGAGGAGCCGGCCGAGCAGGAGGTCGTTCAGCCGCCCGATCTGGCACACATGGAAGGAACCACCCTGGTGCTGAACACCAGCGACGGCGGGGACGACAACTTCCGGGTGCTGCCGGGCACGCAGGCCGACGAGGTCGTGGTGCAGGTGGGCGAGCGGAGGCAGACGTTCGCGGGCGTCTCCGACATCCTCGGCCAGGGCGGCGCCGGGAATGACGTGCTCACTGTGGATCGCTCGGTCCTCCTCCCGGTCCAGCTCGAAGGCGGTACGGGCCGCGACCAGTTGACTGCCGGCGGCGGGCCCGCGCTCCTCAGGGGCGACGAGGACGACGACGTGCTCACCGGCGGGAGCGTCGCCGACACGCTCGAAGGCGGCGGCGGCAACGACCGCCTCACCGGCGGCTTCGGCAACGACACGCTCGACGGCGGCGACGGCGATGATCTCCTGGACGGCGGCCTGGACGACGACATCCTCCGGGGAGGGGCCGGCATGGACGTCGTGATCGGCGGCGACGGCCGGGACGAACTCCACGGAGGCGCAGAAGGCGACCGACTTGAAGGGGGCCTGGGCAACGACACGCTCTACGGCGACGAGGGCGACGATTACCTCGACGGCGGGAACAGCAACGACACGCTCTTCGGCGGCGCCGGCGCCGATGAGATGTACGGCGGCGGCGGCACCGAGCTCGGCTTTTACGGCGACGGCGGGCCGGGAAGCGACGTGCTCCGCGGCACGCAGGCCCGCGACCGGATCGACGGCGGCTTCGGCAGCGACACCATCTACGGCCTGGGTGGGGACGACCAGCTCTGGGGCGACGGCGGCCCCGGCATGGGCAACCCGGCCGACTTCGACCGCATTTACGGCGGCCAGGGTCACGACGACCTCCTCGGCGACCAAGGGCGCAACCATCTCTACGCCTGGTCAAGCGACCCATGGGCGGGAGGGCAGTTCGGCGTCTTCATGGATACCTCGGGCGGGTTGCACGACAACGACGGCGATTTGAATGACGATGGCTACCTGGATCACGACCAGCAGACGGCGCCCACGGGGCCTTGGCGGCCGCCGTACACGGTCGAAGACACCGGTTTGAACCGCGTCTTGGGCGGCCCGCTGGCCGACGACCTCTACGGCGGGACCGGGCTGGACTTCCTCTACGGCAACGGCGCCCCGGAAGACGCCCCCGACCGGCTCTACGACCGGCACGGCAACCTCTTCGAGTCCAGCGACGGCGGCCTGGCCGGCGATGAGTGGAAGGAATATGCCAAGAGCACGGACAAGGTCTGGTACTACGGCGGCTCGAACAAGGACGACGTGATCACGGTCGACTACGTCACCGAGCCCGGCGTGCTCCAGGGGCACCACCTGATCACCCGGCTCACGAACAACAACGGCAACTTCACCTTCGATGCCCAGGTGCAGCTCGACTTCGACGCCCGGGACGAGCAGGGCAACTTGATCTGGAGCCCGGACGATTCCTTCTACGGCCTTGCGCTGACGTCCACTGCCGACGTCTCGGGAACGGTGCCCTACGACCAGAACGGCGGGCGCAGTAACGGGCAGCTCAGCGGCCGCGCGGAGCTGGCGATCTCCGTGGACGGCGGTCCCATCGTCACCATTGTCGTTCTCGCGGCGGACACGGCGTCCAACCGCAATGTCCGCGACCTGGCCGACGACATCAACGCGGCGATCCAGCAGATCCCGGAACTGTACGACCCGGCGACTCAGAAGTATCTCCTTCAGGCCCGGCCCAACGGAGACCGCATCAGCCTGGTCCGCACGGCGGCCACGGTGTCGGGCGGGGCGTCGCTGGTGGTCACCGCCGTGAACGAGGTGACCCGCGACGAGCTTTACTTCGACCTGGACGAGACTGCCCAGGTCGGCTTCGTGGGCGCCCGAGGCGTGTCGAGCCTGCTGCCGCCGGAGGGGGACTTCCTGGCGATCATCATCGACGCCCTGGACGGAGACGACCGGATCACGGTCGGGCCGACGGTCATCAAGTCGGTCTGGACCGACGCGGGCCGCGGCAACGATCGGGTGGAATACGTCTCCGGCAAGCCGATCCTCATCGACCAGACCGACAGCCGCGCGGCCAGCGACGTGGGCAATGGCAAGATCAGCCGCGCCTACGATCTCGGCCGGCGGTTGGCGCCGGCGACCGGCCAGATTCTCGGCAACCACGTGGTAACGGGCCTGACGATCGACAGCCCGACCGACCAGGACTGGTACAAGTTCCAACTGGCCGCCGTGCCGGTGGCCGGCGACACGATCCACATCACGAGTATCTCGCCGCTGGACCGGCTCTCCTTTGAGCTGGTCCACCTGGTGGACGACGAGTTGGGTGGGCTCGTTCCCAAGACGGTGGCCGACGTCGCGTCTGACGCAGCCGACAAGACTATCGGCCTCTACGGACTGGAGGGACTGGAGCTGGCCGCAGGAACCGACTACTACCTCCACGTGCGGACCGACCAGGTGCCGACGATCTACGAAATCAGCTTTGCGCTGGGCGGCGGGAACAACACCACGCAGGACACGGCCACCGAACTGGTCAACGTCGCGGAGTACAACTCAATTCTCGGCCGGCCGCTGCGGGCAGGCAACGACCAGAGCTGGTTCAAGTTCACCCTGACCGAGCCGAGCCGGCAGGGAGACCACGTGGCGCTCAACCTCTTCGACGCGGCGGGTACGATCACCCTCTCGCTGGTCGAGCGGGACGGGACCGCCACCGGCGGCTCGTCGATGGTCAGCCTGGCCGGCTTGTCCGCAGGCGACTACTGGCTCCGGGTCGCGGGGAATGGGCCGGCCGTGTACGAGTTGGCGCCGCGGATTGCGCGGTCCAACACCCTGGTCTACGGCACCAATTCGCTCGACCTGGCCTCGCAGGTCGTCACCTATCTCGGTGACATGACGATCGTCGTGCGCAAAGACGTGATCCTCGGCGGCGAAGGGAACGACGTGATCCTGGGGGGCCCGGGGGAGGATTGGATTTTCGGCGGTCCCGGCAACGACGTGCTGGCCGGCGGGTTCGATCGCCAGGCTGGGGACCTCACTTGGGGCGGCGACGGCGACGACATCTACCAGGTCCTCACCGATCGGCTGCCGGCTACCAAGGCCGCGGCCCGCCGCGTGGGAAGCGAGGGAAACGTCACTTCCACCCAGACCTTAACCGACCGCTTCGACGGCCAGCAAGGCAACGACCAGGTCCTCTATTTGGGCGGCGATCGGGACGCCAATGGCCGGGTGGTCCCGGACAACGTGGCCATCCGCTGGAACACGATCCTGCACCGCTACGAGATGACCAGCCGCGTGTGGGACTATCAGAAGCAGCAGTGGAACACGGAGCCGATCGAGTTGCCGGCGGTGATTCGGGCCGCCAAGGATTTCGATAGCGACAGCGACCCCAAGACGCCGCCCACCGGCCAGCTCTCGGCCGACGCCGTGTTCTCCATCAGCGTAGATGGTGCCGCGCCGAAGCAGGTTACGGTGCTGAAAGAGGATACCGATCTCAACGCGACCCCGGTCAATCTTGTTGGGCAGTTGAACGAGGCCTTGCGCAAAGCGGGGCTCCGCGGCGACGTGGTGGCAGGGCGCGACGGCAACCGGCTTACGCTCACCGCGGTCCACGTGGGGAGTTTGTTTTCGCTGCAGATCCTGGGCGCCAATGCGGAGGCCGCGGACAGACTCGGGTTCGGCCCCGTGGCTACTGCCTCCGTGGTGGCATTTGCGCCCGCTCCTACGAACGGCCGGTTGACTGACGACGCCACCTTCCGCCTGGCACTCGATGGCACCACCGCGGTCGACATCACGATCTTGAAGACGGACACCGACAATAACGACGCGGGACAGGCGATCGGCGGGCGGATCGTGTCGCCGGAGATCGACTTAACCGACGTTCCCGCTACCATGCACGTGGACCTGGCCTTCAAGTACCTCCTCAGGACCGAGAGGAACCCTGGGTACGACAAGGCCCTGGTCCAGGTCTCGCAGAACGGCGGCTCCTGGGAAACGCTGGCTTCCAACCAGAGCGGTCCGGAAGAAGATCTGGAAGAAGACGTATACTGGAAATTCGCGGAGATCCGCCTCGACGCCTACCGCGGGAGCCGCATCCGCATTCGCTTCGACTTCGACACCGTCGACCGTCTGTACAACGCGCACGAAGGCTGGTACGTCGACGATGTCGTGGTCCAGACCCGCCCGACCCAACCAACGCTGTACGCCTACACTTACTTCGGCTCGGCCGACTATCAGGGATTCGGCGCCAGCATGGCCGGCATCGGCGACTATGACGGCGTCGGGACCGACGATTTCGCTATCCTCAGCTCCGGACACGTCACCGTTTTCAGCGGGGGCGTGCCCCCGACCGTGGCGGCCACCCTTACCCACGAGGCGTCGCTGGCCAGCTACCGCCTTGCCGGGGCCGGGCTGGTGGACGGCGACAACCGCCACGACTTCGTGCTCTCTAGTCTCAACAACTACTACTCGTACTTGATCTTCGGGGGCGCGGCGGACGGCATGTTGACCGAGAGGGCGGCGGTGCTCTCCGGGCCGGGTGGGCTCCCCGGGGAGGGCGGGCTCGTTCCTTTGGGCGACGTGGACGGCGACGGCCGGGCCGACCTGGGACACGTGGCCCAGGCCGTCACCGACAGGCTGCTGGAAAACGGCCAGTCGCTCAAGCACCTGGTGGGCCAGGTCTTCTTCGGCACCTCCGCCACCTTGACCTCCATGACCCCCGCCGAGGCCTCGGAACTGTTGTTCGGCACGCCGGGGCTCCAGGTGGAGACCGGCTCACCACTTTACGTTTCCGCCGGCTCGCTGAGCATCCCGGATTACTTCGATTACTTCTTCGGCCCGCTGGGGAACGCCAACAACGATCGGCACCCCCTGACCCAAGGGCCCCTGGCGGACTTTGCCATTGCCGACACTCTGGCCGGACGCCGGCTGCACGTGTTTGCCGGCGCTCCGCTGGCGGCGACGGCCGGTCCGATCTGGCCGTGCTGGAAGCCGTGGCCTTCGATGCCGAGACGCCCTCCTACCCGGCCGACGACGTCCCGGTCAGCGGACGCGTCTATCTGTTCTGGAACATCGCCGCCCGGGGCGCGTCGCTCCTGTTGACCGACGCCGACGCGATCGTCGATTCCGACACCATCTCCGGCCTGGTCGACACGCTGGCCACCGCGCCCGGCCTCGACCTGGACGGGGACGGCACGAGCGATCTGGCCCTGGGCTCCAGCACGGCCGACGCGACGACCGGGTCGGTCCAAGTCGATGCCGGGCGGGTCTACGTGGCCTACGGCGGCTACGACGGTCCTTTGCTCTTCCAACCCGCGGATCTCGATATCCTCACCAACTACACCGTGACCGGCAGCGGCGACTACCTGATCGACGGCGCCACCGGTCAGCCGGACGTCTTCCCGAGGACGCTGCCGGCCAGCCAGAGCGAGGCCTGGTTTCGCTTCACGACCCTGGGCGACGGCCTGCCGGGCAACTACCTGCGCCTCTCGCCCGGGGCCCAGGGGCCGATCTCGATTCACGCGCAGACGGCGGGCGACGGGGTCCCCTTCGGCGCGTCGGGCATGAGGACCGACGATTTTGGTGTCGCCGGCGGCCTGAATGACTTCGCCATGGGCGTCGCCGTGCAAGCGGACGGGAAGATCGTCGTGGCCGGCTACAGCAATAATGGCATCAACGACGATTTCGCCCTGGCGCGGTACAACCCGGACGGGAGCCTGGACGACAACGCCGACTTAGACGGCGGCTTTGACGGTGACGGGAAACTCGTTACCCCTCTCGGCGCGTCGACGGACGCGGCCTACGCCATGGCCCTACAGCGCGACGGCAAGATTGTCGTGGCCGGCTACAGCTTAACCGGCAGCAACTACGACTTCGCCTTGGCGCGGTACGACGCCGACGGCTCTCTCGACAAATCGGGCGGGGCCGATCCGCACCCCGTCGTCGGCGTCACCTCCTCGACGCCCGGGATTCTCGAGTTCGATCTGTCCGGGGCGCTCCATTTGCTGGGCGACGACCCCAATACTCCGGCTGTCCTCGATACGTTGATCGAGAATGCGACCGCTGCGTTGAGCTTGAATGCCACGTGGACCAACCTCGACTTCCCGCGGCAGGTCAACCTGGCCCAGCGCGCGGCTGTTGATACTAACGGCGACGGGATGAACGACATGCTCCTGTTTGCGGCCGACGGCCAGCTCTGGCGGACCGACGGCACGGTGGTCGGCACGCGCCGCGTGCTCTACGACGGCCTGCCGATCCCCATCGGCGCGGGCGACTCGCTCCTGGGGGGAGCACAAACGCTCGTCTTCACTTCGGGCAATCAGATCTGGATTCACGGCACCTCCTCCGGCTTCCTCCAGCAGGTCACCACGCTGGCGGGCGTGACGAATATCGGCCAGCTCACCAACCTGGATGGCCGGTTGTTCTTTGTCGCGACCGAGAGCGGAAAAGGTCGCCTCTGGCACATCGACGGGTTCGCCCCCGGCGGTGCCCGCAAAGTGGTCCGAGAGGGGGCTTCGGGCGTATTCATCGCGAATCCCGACAGCTTGACCGTGGCCGTGAACGGCACCACGCCGACCCTCTTCTTCCGGGCCCAAGAGTCCGACGGCGACTCTACCATCCGCCTGTGGCGCACGGCGATCAACCCGCTCGACCCCCAGACCAGTGCCACCCACGTGAGCCAGACGCTCAAGGACCCGGTGTCGCTCTTCGGCACGAGCGTGCAGTCGGCTGGCGCGACCGGCGGCACGCTGTTCTTCTTCCACGAACCCAGCCCTGCAACCTGGACGCTATACAAGGTCGATAGCACCGGCACGAGCCCGCAGGAAGTGAAGACGTCCGTCGGCTTTGTCGCCTCCAAGGCGGAGGTGGGAGGCACGTTCTTCTTCTCTGCCAATACCCATCTTTGGAAGAGCGACGGCACCACCGGCGGCACGGTCCTCGTCACCGACGCGCGGAGTGCCCTCGTGAGCTTTCCCAGCAGCCTGACGCCTGTTGGTGACAGGTGGCTCTACTTCGCTGCTTCCACCGTAACCGACGTGGAACTGTGGGTCTACGACACGGCCGAGGGCCCGACAGCCCCGGCCCGCCTCGTGGCCGACATCAACCCCGGCACCGCCGGCTCGAATCCGCAGAACCTCCTCGCGGTTGGAGACTCCCTCTATTTCACGGCGACCACCGCCAGCGGCCGCGAGCTATGGCGTAGCTACTACGAATGGGGGGAAGCCTATCACGCCACCCAAGTGGCCGACCTGTGGGCGGGCAGCGGTTCCTCAAACCCGAGCCATTTGTTCGGAGTGGGCGGTCAGTTGTTCTTCATGGCCACCGACGACGCCGGAACAGCCCTGTTCACCTTGGGGGAGAATTTCTTCGCCCGCGTGGACCAGGACCCCGGGGCCACCGTCTGGGTCAGTGCCCTCGTGTCGGAAGCGGATCTTCAGGTGACTGCCGCCGACGCCTCGACTCAGGCTGCCAACGCGCATCGGTTCCTCGCCTGGTACGTCCACCAGCCCAGCGACCTGCGCAACAACGGCGGACTGAATTACATGATTCGAAACGCCGTGGTCGATGCCCTCACCAGCGGCTCGACGCGGATCACCGTGCGCCTCGAACTGCCCGACCGCTGGGACGGACTCAAGCAGGACAACGTCCGCCTGGACGTGCAGACGAGCCTGGTCGGGGCGCACACCGAGTTCGGCGTGCCCGCCCCGGGCAACGACGCCGACTACTCGGACGACACCCGGTTGGTCATCACGCCGCCGAGCGATAGCGCCGTCGTGGTCGACGTCTATGACGAGCACGGGCTTCTGGTGGCCGAGGGGCGCTCGATGCTCGACCTGCGGGACTTCGACGCGGGGACGTACTACCTGCGGGCGTACCGGCCCAACGGAGGATTCGACGAGCGGACCTTTGACTTCGAGTTCATGGCCCCGCCGCCCGGCCAGACGCGCCCGCGGTTCGAGAATCCGGATCGCGACACGATCCGTGGGGGCGACGGCAACGACTTCCTCCTGGGCAACGAGGGAATCGATGTCCTGTTCGGCGAACTGGGCCGCGACGTGTTCACCTCGGACGTGCTGACGGTCACGCCGCAGGGCGGCGGACTGCAGACGACCCTCCGCGGGGTGGAAGTCCGCGACTTCGACAACGACCGGCCCCTGGTGAACCCGCCGGCAAACGAGTCGACCGGCGAGTTCATCACGGCCCAGCTCAACCGGCCGATCGAGATCGCCGACCCCAGCCTTCGGCTGGTGCTGGCCCAAGTCCTGGGCATTCCCATCACGCGGCGCTACGACGGCCAGCCTCATCTGACCGGACCGATCCTAGCCGGCGAACTGGCGAGCCTGGAGCACCTGGACGTCTCGAACCGCGGCGTCCCGTCCCTTGAAGGGCTGGAAAACGCGATCAACCTCCGCAGCCTGAACCTGACGCATAATGCGTTCGCCAGCATCGCACCCCTGGAGAAGAAGACTTCGACGCGGCTGGAGGACGTGGGCTCGCCGCTCGGGCTGGGGCACCTCGAGTATTTGGCCCTGGATGGCAACCAGGTGGATGACCTTGCCCCGCTGACGCTCCTGCACGCGCTGCGGGGTCTGAGCCTCGATTGGAACTGGGTCGCCCAGCTCGGACCGCTGGCGGACCTTACGGACTTGGAGTTCCTCAGCATCGACGGCGCGCCTTCCGTGCCAACGCTCTCGGACCTGAGTCCGCTCTCGGGGCTGGAGGGCCTCCGCACGCTGAGTCTGGCCAACCAGGCCATCGACGACATTGGGCCGCTGGTCGAGCTCAAGCGGCTGGAGCGGCTGCTTCTGGCCGACAACCAGATCGCCAGCATCGATCCCCTGCTGGGGCAGACCATCATCAACAACTCCGCTCTCGCTCCCAGCTATAGCGAAACAGTCCCTAACTGGACGGGATCGGCCCATCCCGGGGCCTTTGAGGGCGATTACCGGATCCTCTCCGGCCTGGACGTGAGCGCCCTCGCGGCCTACTACAGGTTCACCGAACTGGCGCCGGGGAGCTACCGCGTTTACGCGACCTGGCCGGAAGACCCCAGCCGCACCAACCAGGCCACGTACAGCACCAACTTCGGCCCGGTGGTGGTCGACTCGGTGGCCGAGGGCTTCTCGTTGTTCAAAGAGCGGACGCCGACCCTGCCGACCGCGCGGGGCGGGTCGTACACCGTCACCATCTACACCACCACCTCGCCGCCGATGATCTTCGGCGACGGCGACGGCCACGCGGACCGGTTTTTTGGCACGCCGTTCACGACCGACCCGGACCCGGACGCCGAGATCGCGACGATCTACGTCCATGGGGACCTGGTGATCCCGAGCAACACGAGGATCACGGTCCTCGGCAATAGACCGCTTTCGGTCGTGGTCGGCAACGACATCATCTTTGTCGGCGAAGGGACCACGGTGGACGCCTCGGCAAGCGGCGTTACGCCCGGTCCCGGCGGGGGCTTGGGCGGGACCGGCGGTACGGGCGGCAGCGGCGGTTCGGGGCGCTCGTGGACGAACTCCGGTGCAAACGGAAACGGCGGGTATAGCAACCCCGGATTGACGTACGCCGTCAGTGCGAGCGGGACAAGCGGCTCGTCGGGCACCGTGGGCCGTCGAGGCAACGCCGGCATCGTCGGTCAGCCCGGTGTACCGGGCGGCGCCGGCTTCGCCAATGCCGGCGTGGCGGCAGGAGGCGGCGGGGCCTTCAGTCTCACTGCCATGGGCCAGATTGTCGTTCCCTCGGCGACGTTCTCCGCTCGCGGCGGCACAGCCACACTCCGGCAGGCCGGTCTGCCAGGGACCGTCATTACGTCGGACTCGCCCGGCGGCCCAGGTACTTTTGGCATCGCGTATCCCTGGCCTGTCAGCGATGGCGGCGGCATCGGCCGCGGAGGCGCCGGGGGTCCGAGTGGCCCCGGAGGTGCGGGCGGGGCCGGCGGGGGCGGGGGCGGCGGCGCCGGCGGCACCGTCAAGCTCGTTGCCTCGTTCATCGAATCCAATACGCAGACGATCGTCAACACTTCGGGCGGCGGAGGAGGAGGGGGCGGTGGCCGCGGACGCTTCATCCTGGGCGACAACACGGACAGCTTCCTGGGGACGTTAAGAGACTCTCAGTCGACACCGGTCCCCGGCCCGACCGGCGCCAATCCATTCCTCCCATTCCTCAGCGGCTCGCCGCAGACGCCCAACATTGTCGGGCTGCTGGGCGGGGCGGAGGCGTTCGGACTCTTGAACGTCAGCGCCACCGAACTGTTTACGGGGGATGTGTGGCAGAAAGGCCCGGACAACGCCAAGGCCCTCTTGCTCCGCGTCGACGTCGGACCTGCGGGCTACGATCACGATTACGTCGGCTACGACATGGTGCTTTTCGCGAACCTGACGGGCCAGGGGCTGGTCGATCCGGTCCTGGGGGTGGGCACCGGCGCAACGGCGTTGATGATTGGCGGCTTCGCCAACGACCCCCAGTTCCGCGGTCCAGGGGCTGCGAATCAGCCTCTCACCCAACTCGGGCCGTATCAGGTCTACGCAACGCTCGTGCCCGAGAGCGCGACCCATTTCCAGATCGGCGCTACGTTCGGCGTTTCGACGACCACCCAGTCGGCCCTGGCCGACGGGCAGATCCTCTATCTGACGCTCGGCGCCCCGAAGGTGACGGTCAACCAGCAACAGGCGCCCGAGGGGAGCCAGCTCGGCGGCCGCCCCTGGACGAAGTTGGGCCGCGTCGAGGTCGTCGGCACGCTGGCCTTTGTCGCCGACTACAACGTCGGCATGACGGTGATCGACCTGACCGACCTCGCCGCGCCGACGTACACCTCCTACGATACGTCCGGACTTGCCTACGGCCTGGAAATCTACGGCAACATGGCCTTCGTCGCCGACGGAACCGCCGGCCTCCTTGTCCTCCCGATCGGACCGGTGCCGATCGACCGCGTCGACCATGTGTCGGGCAACACGTACCGTGTGGTGCTCGACCAGACGGTCGATTTGCTCGCGGCGGGCTTCACGGCGGGAGAGCTTGACGGCGGCGGCTTGGCGGCCGTCTTCGGGGGGCGGATCCGCAGCCAGGACATAGCGCAAGTCTGTTGACATTCGGTACTGCCCGAGTACACTACGGGAATCCACCTTCGTGAGGCACGGTCTAACTCTATTAGGGGGACGCCGCGATGAACGCCCGAAGTGCCCACCGGTACAAGCGGCCCCGGTCCTCGTGGAAGTCGCCACAAACCCGCCAAGCCAAATCCCAGGGGTACTACCGCAGCAACGCTTTACGTTCCCGGCTGCGACGCCACGGCTTCGAGCTGTTGGAGTCGAGGCTGTTGCTGAGTACTTTTCACGTCCTGACCGTTTCCGACAGTGGCTCAGGGTCGCTGCGGGAGGCGATCGGCCTGGCCAACGCGACCGCCGGTCCCGACGAGATTCGCTTCAGTCTCGCTGCGGGGAGCGTCATCGAAGTCGAGACCGCCCTGCCCGCCCTGTCCGATTCCAGCGGCGGCACGACGATCGACGGCGACGTTAATGGCGATGGCCTGCCCGACATCGTGCTCCGTTGCCAGTCGTTCGACGCCCTCTCCATAAGTTCTTCCGACAATAGCGTACGCCACCTGGTGATTCAAAACGGCTGGGCGGGGGTGCATATCTACGGCAACGGATCCGCGGCGGACCGGAACCACGTCTTCGGCTGCTACATCGGAACCGACCTGACGGGAATGGATACCATCGGGACAGGCAATCTCGGCAGTGGTGTGTGGGTCGGCGGTATCACCCACGGCACGGTCATCGGCGGTTCCGGCCCACACGAGGGCAACGTCATCGCCGGCAACGGGTATTGCGGCATCCAGTTGATCGGCGCGATCGACGTCACGGTTCAGGGCAACTATGTCGGGCTCGGGGCCGACGGCAGTACGGCCTTGGGCAACCAAGCCGCTGGCATTAGCCTTGAGTCAACATGCCAAGGGGTGACGATCGGTGGGCCGGAGCCCGGGGCCCGAAACGTAATCTCGGGAAATGGTTGGGACGGCGTGAGGCTCTGGGGAAACACGACGACTGGCAATCTGATTCAAGGGAACTTCATCGGCACGAACGCTGCCGGCACGGTCGCTGTTGGCAATGGGAACCACGGAGTATACGTCTATTCCGCCCCCGGGAACCGGATCGGCGGGGAGGCTGCCGGAGCCGGAAACGTTGTCTGCGGAAGCCGGTGGGATGGGATTTCGATCCAAGGATCAACCGCAGACGACAACATTATCCAGGGCAATTACATCGGTACCAACGCCGCCGGAGACGCCCCCCTGGGGAACGGCCGCATGGGGGTCTACCTCCTGGAAGGTGCATCGGGCAATTCCATTGGCGGCATTCTCCCTGGCGAGGGGAATCTCATTTCCGCGAACGGCAGCAGCGGAGTCTGCATCGTGGATCAGCAATCCACGGCCAACACCATCGAGGGGAATCGCATCGGCACGAACGCTGCCGGCACGGTCGCTGTTGGCAATGGGAACCACGGAGTATACGTCTATTCCGCCCCCGGGAACCGGATCGGCGGGGAGGCTGCCGGAGCCGGAAACGTTGTCTGCGGAAGCCGGTGGGATGGGATTTCGATCCAAGGATCAACCGCAGACGACAACATTATCCAGGGCAATTACATCGGTACCAACGCCGCCGGAGACGCCCCCCTGGGGAACGGCCGCATGGGGGTCTACGTGTTGGACGGCGCATCCCACAACACGATCGGCGGTTCTGCGGCAGGCCAGGGCAATCGAATCGCCTTCAACCACTCGGCCGGGGTTGCCGTCATCGGCACCAGCGAGCACGTCACCATCAGCCGCAACGTAATCTACGGGAACCTCGGCATCGGCATAGATCTCGGCAACAACGGCTTTACGCCCAACGATCCCGGCGACCAAGACACTGGCCCCAACGGCGTGCTCAACTATCCGCAACTGTGCCGGGGACCAGGCGCAGCCGCAGGTTCCCTTCGCATTGTCGGCCAGACCGCCGCCGGGGCGACGGTCGAGTTCTTTCAAACGAACGACCTCTACGGCTGCGGTGACGCACGGGCGTACTTGGGTTCGATCACGGCCGATGCGGCGGGAGACTTTACCTACGATGTGCCGGTGCGGCAAGGCGGCATAACTACTACAGCGACCGACACAGCCGGCAACACGTCGGAGTTCTCGCTGATCGTTCCGACGTGCTCTGGTACTGTCGATGCCGAGTATCTGCTTATCACCAACAATGCCCTCGCGGCGTCCTTCCAGCCGCTGGTCGATCGCCGCACCTCGCAGGGCAGACCGGGGCAACTGGTCACCGTGGAATGGATTGCCTCCAACTACGACGGCACCCGCCCCGACGGGACAAGGGACGACCAGACGGCCGTTCGCAACTGTATCAAGGACTACTACGAGCACCACGGCACGCGATGGGTGTGTCTGGGGGGAGACGAGACCGCAGTGCCGGTGCGGATGCTCAGCGGCGATGCCAACGAAAACGGCCCGGGCGACATGTACTATGGGGCCCTGTCGGGCACTTGGGATTCCAACGCCAATGGCGTCTACGCCGACGCGGGGGACCAGGATATCGACCTGAGACCCCAGGTGATGGTCGGCCGAATCCCCGTCCGCACCGCCCAGCAGCCTGAGCCCCCCGGGCAGCAGGTCGAGGACTACATTGCCAAGGTCACAACCTACGAGGATGCCGACCCGGAAGGCTACTCCCGCACCTTGCTGCTGGCAGGCAGTGGGGGTCCTGCCTACGAGACCGGTACCGCCCGGGCCCCCGACCAGCAGGACCACGAGCTCATCAGCCGCAGCGAGCAGTTGCTGCGGTCGCAGTATTGGCAAATGGTCCAGCCGGTGGGCCAGATGGCCCAGGTGGACGACTTCGAATGCACGTTCACCCGTTGGGATACCAACCAGTGCGGGGACTACGACCTCAGCTACGACCACATCATGGAACGCCTGAACTCGGGCTATGAGAACGTCCTCCTGCACGGTCACGGCGAACCCGGCAGGTGGTGCGGAGAGACCGCCGACCTCTACGCGTACAACGCCGGGCTGCTCACCAACGCCACCCGGCCAAGCATCTTCGTGGCCATTTCTTGCAGCACGGCGGCGTTCGACCTAGCGGAGCCCGGCCTGGCCGAGGCCTTGCTTCGGAACCCGCACGGCGGGGCCATCGCGTACTTGGGAGGGGTGCGCGCCATGGACATGTGGGACACACCCTATCCCATGGCCATCTACCAGCGGATGTTGGGGGATCGGCCGGCGACGTTGGGCGAGGCCGCGGCCTGGGACAGTCTAGGGTGGGCCGGGCAACGCGTCAGCGATCGGTTCAACGTGGCGCTGCTGGGAGATCCCGCGCTGCGACTGCTGCCGGCGCCCAGCGGGCGGCATTTGCAGATGCTCTCGCCCGTCAACTGCGAGGTTGTGGCGAGGGACAAGCCGATGCTCGTCCGCTGGAACGCCGGCGGGACGGGCTTTGCCGCAGGCGACAAGGTTAAGCTGGAGTACTCCGCCGACAGCGGTCAAACGTGGCAAATCATCCCCGGCGCAGAAACCCTGCCGTGCGACGCCCGCTCCTTCTCATGGGACGTCTCGGGCCTCCCCAACGGCCGCCACTACCGAGTACGCGTCACCTCGCTTAACGATCCCTCGGCTATCGACGCCTCCAAGAGGGACTTCCGCATGGCTGACATGGGCCTGCTCACCGTCAACATGGATCCGCCGGGGCCCTATTTCGATCCGCTGGGGAATCAGATCTGGTACTGGATCGACGGCAATTGCGCCAACTACGCGGACTACAACTACTCGGTGCCGATCGGCGATCCGGTGATACTAAAAGCGCCCTCGATGCCGGGCCACAACTTCATCGGCTGGAACGATGGTCAGGGTCATATTCTGACTCACGACGACAACATCGAGTTCACGTTCACCGCCGACGCGACCGTCGTGGCCGAGTATGCCCCGGTCGGCTCCGAACGCCGCGACTACTACGTCAACGACGATCTCGCCGAAGCGGGCTGGGCGGCGGGCGACGACGACAACGACGGCCTGTCGCCGCAGACCCCCGTGCGGCACATTCAGGACATCATCGACCGCTATGCCGACATCGCCGCGATCCACGTCGCGCCCGGCACCTATGTCGAGAACGCGGCCCTGAATTCGAGTGACGATGTTGCGCTTCTGGAAGGCGCCGGTGCGGACATCACCACTATCGACGGCAACTTGGCGGGCTCGTGCCTGCGGTTGGAGAACCTCTCAAACATCGAGGTCCGCGGCCTCACCTTCCTCAACGGCAAGGCGGATTGCGGCGGCGGGCTCTTTGCCACCGGTTCCACGATTACGGTCAGCAACTGCGTTTTCACCACCAACAGCGCGGACTACTACGGCGGCGGGCTTTACGCCACAGGTTCTTCAGTTGATGTGCGCGAGTCCGTTTTCGCCGGGAATAGGGCGACCTGCGATGGCGGCGGGGTCGCCGTCGCTGATGCACCCTCGCTCGTGCTGGTCAACAACACCCTTGAGAGCAACACGGCCGGGGGTGTCGGCGGAGCGATCCAAAGTTACCACAACACTTCGGTGACCCTGACGCGAAACACCCTTCGGGGGAACTCGGCAGGGTCGTTCGGCGGCGGAATCAACTTCTGGTCTTGCACTGCCAACATCGCCGACGACCTGCTCGTCGGCAACTCCGGAGGCATGAGCGGCGGGCTGTCGTTCCACGGCCAGTGTACGGTCACGCTCGCCAATTGCACTCTTGTTGGCAACGTCGCAAGTCAGTACGCAGGCGGGATGATGGTCTCCGATAGTTCGACGGCAACGGTCACAAACTCCATTTTCTACGCCAACACCGCGAGGATCGACAAGGAGATCTACGTTAACGGAACGTCGGTCCTCGACGTCAGCTTCTCAGACGTTCAAGGCGGCACGGCTCGCATCCGGACCGAATCGGGCGCCACGCTCAACTGGCTTTCGGGCAACATCGACACCGACCCAATCTTCGTCCGCAACCCCAACGACGGCGGCGACGGTTGGGGCGTGGGCGGCAACGACGATTATGGGAATCTCCACCTGCGGCGCACTTCCCCGTGCATCGACGCCGGCGACCCCGCGGGCGATTACAGTGGGCAAGTGGACATCGACGGCCAGCCGCGACTCATAGGCGGCCGAGTCGACATTGGGGCTGACGAGCTCGATCCGGACGCCGTTCCGCCGACCCTCACAACCTACGCCCTGGACGAGGACACCGGGACGCCGGATGACCAAATCACCGCCGACACCACGCCGGTGCTTACCTTCGTGTTCAGCAACGCGGTGTATGGCATCAATGCGGACGTGACCTTGACCAAGCCGTCCGGCGGCGCGATCGTGCCCAATAGGATTGCTGGTTGGGGCACCAACACATTGACCGTCTCGTTCACCTCGGCGCTTCCGGAGCAAGGCCAGTACAGCGTGACGTTGAAGGGAACCACGATTACCGACGCCGCGGGCAACGCCCTGAACGGCGGGGCGGACGAGGTGCGGCACTTTGTGCTCGACACCACGCCGCCCGAGGCCGACATCGTCAACGTAACGCCTGATCCGCGGACGAGCGCGGTCTCCGAGATTCAGATCGTCTTCACCGAGGCGGTCTACGGATTCGATCTGGCCGACCTCACGTTCACTCGCAACGGCGGCAGCAACCTGCTCACCGGCAGCCAGACGCTCACGACCACGGACAACATCCATTGGACGTTGGGCAACCTGACCGGCCTGACGGGCACGTTGGTGGGGGCAACCACGACCAACTACCTCCTGACGTTGACGGCGGCGGGATCGGGGATCACCGACGCGGCCG